>JAGOIJ010000117.1 GCA_017995695.1 Candidatus Omnitrophota bacterium
ATATAACCATAACCGCCAAACATCTGCAATGCATCGGTCGTCACCTTCATCGCAACATCAGAGGCAAACATCTTAGCCATGGCTCACTCCTTGCCAACATCTTTTATGCCAGCATCGACCATGCGCGCAACTGAATAGACTAAACCTCGGGCAGCTTCAATCTCCGTTGCCATATCAGCAATCATCCATTGAATACCCTGGAAACTGGAAATCGGCTTGCCAAATTGATGGCGCTCCTTAGCGTACTTAACAGCTAATTCAAATGCGCCCTGAGCAATGCCAAGCGCCTGCGCAGCCACTCCTGGACGCGACATATCAAACGTTTTCATGGTCACAATAAAACCCATACCCTCTCGTGCCAATAAATTTTCTTTAGGAATCTTGCAATCGGTAAAAATTAATTCTCTGGTTGATGAGGCACGGATACCAAACTTATCCTCTTTTTTGCCAAAACTAAAGCCGGGAGTGCCTTTTTCCACAATAAACGCTGAAGCACCACGGGCACCTTTATTCTTATCGGTCATCGCGACAACGGTATAGACTTCAGCATCACCACCGTTGGTAATAAAATGCTTCAAGCCATTTAAAACGTAATAATCCCCCTCTTTGCGCGCAGTAGTTTTAATTGCCGATGCATCAGATCCAGCTTCGGGCTCGGTAATTCCGAAAGCAGCAATTTTCTTGCCCTTAGCCAAATCCGGCAAGAATTTCTTTTTCTGGGCGTCATTACCGAATAAAACAATAGGGAACGTGCCTAACGCTGAAGCTGCATAGCATACTGCGATGCCGCCGCAGGCGCGGGATAGTTCTTCTGTGGCAAGACACAAGTTCATCACGTTAACGCTTAAACCGCCGTACTCCTCCGGTATGAAAAGACCAAACAGATCAGCATCAGCGATAACCTTGATCACATCCCATGGGTATTCCTCGCTTTGATCATATTTAGCAGCGACAGGCCTTACTTTTTCTTCAGCAATTTTTCGGGCAAGATCCCGTATCATTATTTGCTCTTCATTTAACAAATAATCCATGCTCATCTCCTTGTTTTATTAATAGTAAACGGTTGATTATACCATAGAATGAAAAATTTACAATATTTTTAGGAGGGCGATTTCTTGGCAATTGGGGAACTTGCAACAATTGATACACTCTGCCCAAACCTTGTGCGGCAAATCTGCATGTTTAACCGTTTTAAATCCGAATTGCTTAAAGAAATCAGGCTTATAGGTTAACACAAACACCCGCCGAGCCTTGATCTCAAGCGCTTCCTTAAGGCAAGCGGAAACTAACGCCTGCCCTATCCCTTTACGTTGCTTGTTTTTTTGGACAGCCAGAGATTTAATCTCCACAAGATCGTCCCAAGAAACATGCAGCGCGCAACAACCGACAACTTTACCCCTATCTTCAGCTACCCAAAAATCACGAATATTATCGTACAATTCATTAAGCGAGCGCGGCAGCATAATATCCTGCCTGGCATAATGATTGATTAATCCCTGAATCTGAGGAATATCTTTTATGGTAGCTTTTCGTATCATCTTTTCGACCAATATTCTCATTCTTTACTCAACATCGCTATGCTCTGTTGTGTATTTATTCGGCCAACAAACTTACGTACGCATACGCTCCGCATGTTTGGGCCTCATTTAATTTCCGTTCCCTTGGCAACCACTACGATACCTGAATCACTCACAAAAAAGCGCTTTTTATCTTCAATAGGATCGTATCCTATAACCATTCCTTGCGGGATCACAACGTCTTTGTCAATAATAGCGCGGCGAATTTTTGCGTAACGTCCAACATTCACACCTTCCATCAAGATCGAATCATGGACCTGACAATAGCTGTTGATTCTCACATTAGGCGACAATATCGAACGCTGCACCCTGCCGCCACTGATAATGCATCCGCCAGCAACTAGAGAATCAAGCATCAAACCGATCCTACCCGTCACTTCCTCCCCTGCAAATACGGTTTTTGCCGGAGGAAATTGCTCCTGGAGGGTGCGGATCGGCCAATTCTTATCATACAAATTAAAAACCGGGTCAACCTGCACCAAATCCATGTTGGCTTCATAGTAAGCATCAATGGTCCCGATATCCCGCCAATGATGACTATCTTTTCTATTTTCATCAACGAAATTGAACGCAGCGACCTTTAAGCCCTTCTTAAGCATCTGGGGAATGATGTCTTTGCCGAAATCATGATGCGTTGCGCGGTTTTTTGCATCATCTTGAAGCTCATTCTCAAGAACTTCGTGCTTAAACACATAAATGCCCATCGATCCATAAACCTTATCTGGCTGATTTGGTATAGTCTTTGGATTTGCAGGTTTTTCTTCAAAACCCTTAACCCTGCCCATGCTATCGACCTCAACCACTCCCAAATGCTTAGCTTCCGCCTTCGCAAGCTCAACCACGCCAACCGTCAGATCAGCGCCGGCTTGGCGATGGAAATCGATCATAGAGCAGTAATTCATTTTATAGACATGGTCTCCGGCGAGTATCAGGATTTCAGTCGGATGATCGAGCTCCAAGGTATACAGATTCTGATAAATCGCATCAGCAGTGCCTAAATACCACATATCGCCAACCCTTTGCTGCGCTGGCAACAATTCGATATATTCGTTCAATTCTGAAGCAAGAATGTTCCAACCCAAACGGATATGCCGCTGCAATGACGCAGACTTGTACTGCGTTAAGACATAGATCTGCCGCAGCCCAGAATTAATACAATTACTTAAGGTAAAATCAATGATACGATAAATGCCGCCAAAAGGAACCGCAGGCTTTGTGCGATCTTTGGTAAGCGGCCAAAGGCGCTCGCCCTTGCCTCCTGCCATAATAAAGGTCAAGACTTTTTCCATCATAGCGTGAACACTCCTGTTAAGCCGCGGCGCACCATCATAACGCCAATAGCTGCAAGCAAAATATACATGATCTTTGAAAATGCGCGGGTGCCGCTGGCGCCCATAACCTTAATAATAAAATCGGCTTTAGCCAAGGTCAGCCACATAAAAAGCATGTTGACTACCAGCGCAGCAAACGTCACGAGCATACCAAAACTATCCAACATCATAAGCGTTGTGGTAAGCACCGCAGGACCGGTAATGAGCGGAGTCCCCAGAGGAAAAACGCCCACCTGCTTACCATGGCCATCAGCAAGCAGGCTCTTTTGAGTACCTGGAAGCAAAAGTCTGACGGAAATAATAAACAAAAGGGCTCCCCCCGCTATTTGAAAATCAGGGATAGTAATGCCAATGAAACGCAAGATAAATTTTCCGGCAAACATAAACAAGATGGCAACTGCCGTTGCGGTAACCACAGAATCCCTGACAATCTTTTTATGTTCTTTTTGGGAAGCTCCTTCGACAAGAGAAACAAAAAGAGGAATGTTTCCTATCGCATCAACCGCAACAAAAATAGGAATAAACGCGAGCACAAACAGCTCTAAGAAATTTGGCATCATAGAGTTACATTATATACAAGAGTTTTAAAAAAGGCAATGGTTTTGTTATTTTGTTATTCTATCTTGCGGATAAGCGGAAGACACAGAAAGCTCGTAACTGAAGAAAGGACAATGAGCCAAGGCAATGCAAGATGCTCAAGCAAAAACGCCCCCGACAAATTGCTGGCCACAAGCGCCAGGTTACTAACGCTGCACAAAAGGGCAAATGAGGTAGCCTCAAGCCCCTTCACCGTATTACGGGCCATAAAATCCATAACTAAAATAAAAATAAACATACCCATGAAACTATAAATTATCCCATAGATTACTGCGGTTACCGGCGTGTAATATAAATAGCTAAGTGTCGTAACTGCGCCAACGATCACTGACCAGAAAAGCCATTTTTTTACCTGCAGGCGCTGACTGAAGCGGTAATATAACAGTGCACCCGTAATCTCAAAAACTGTTGCAATGGTCGCCAAAGTGCCAATCCAGATCTTGTCCCACTTAAAAACATCCCTTTGAATAAAAAATAGTGGAGTGCCAAACGAAGGAGAATACTTATAGAGAAAAATAAACGCGCAAACGATTAATAGCCTTTTGTCCTTTAAGAGTTGTTTCAGATCGACAAAAATGCGGTTCTTATTTTTTCCGGTCTCGCTACGCTCCTCTTTAAAAAAATAAGCAGTTAAACCGACAATAAGGTAAACCGGGATTAAACAAAGAAACCCTGCTTGATATCCCCATTTTTCAGCGATAAAGCCTCCGGCAATGCCCGTCACTAATCCGGAAGCAGAAATAGATATCCATTGCACGCTCTGGATCTTTCCCGTGAGGTTAAGCCTCTTGCCTTCAACACACATAACCCCATCAACACTAACATCACGAAACGCTGCGTTCGCCGAGTTAAACAACAATAACGTAATGAGGAGAGCTATGGGTAAGCCTATGAGGCCAACAACAGCGACAATAACGATATCAGCTACGAGAGCAAGAAAAATCCATATTTTTTTAGAGAGAAAATTGTCGACCAGATAACCGATAAAAGGCTTGACTAACCATGCAGCAGTGGTCAAACTGCTAATGAGCATGATCTTTTGGGGTGAGAAATGAAGGGTTTCCTTAAGATAATAAAAAAGCCCCTGCGAAGGCAGGGACTCAATTCCTTGCGTAAAATAAACCGTGCTGCTCAGCGCAAAAAGCCAAAAGAGTTTCTTATTTTTCAGGGGTGGTTGCCTCCTGCTTTACTGCTGCGTCTTGCGGCGCTGCCTGAACCTGTTCTTGAGCCTGAGGTTCCTGAACTGGGGTTTGCGTAGCTTCAACAGGGATAGATGTTCCCGCTGCCTTGCTGGGCTTTACATCACGCATCAGGGATCTTCCTTGACGGGCTGAAAGTAATGCAAGACTAACGCAGGTAATAAAGAAAAGGATCGAAAGTATTGTCGTGCTGCGCGTCAAAAAACTATTTGTCTTGGGGCCGAACATAGATTCAACGCTAGAGAAACTCTCAACCAACCCTCCGCCGCGGCCGGCTTGTATTAAAATAAGCACAATAAGTAAAAAACAAATCAACACATGGATAATAATAAGTGTTATGGTCATTTTCGTACCTCACTTGCCTTTCTGACAATCGCAGCAAACGACTCAACTGAAAGACTTGCCCCTCCGACTAAGGCGCCATCAACATCAGGCTGCCGCAATAACTCAAAGGTATTTTCTGGTTTTACGCTGCCGCCATACTGAATCCTTATGGTTTCTGCAATTTCCTGGTTGTATTGCTTAGCTAAAAGACCCCGGATATACTGATGCGCCTCTTGAGCCTGCTGGGCAGTCGCAGTTTTGCCAGTCCCGATTGCCCATACCGGTTCATAGGCGATCACAATGT
>JAGOIJ010000003.1 GCA_017995695.1 Candidatus Omnitrophota bacterium
TTTCTGTTGAGATCTATTCAACGGCCTTAACAGAGGCAGTAGGAATGTTAGGCGCGCGCATTACTCCTACGATGCGCTTTGCTGATATTAAGATTGAGAATTTTGACGCTATAGTTTTTATTGGAGGTTCGGGGGCAAGCCAATATTGGGATGACCCGTTTGCTCATAAGCTGGCAAAAGATGCAGTTGCATTTAACAAGGTATTAGGCGCGATCTGTATTGCTCCGGTGACGCTTGCCAAGGCTGGCGTGCTTAAGAGTAAACGTGCGACAGTCTGGTCAGAAGAGGCGGATATGCTTAAGCTTTCCGGGGCCGTGTATTCTGGGAACCCGGTAGAACGGGATGGGAAAATTATTACTGCTGCAGGGCCTTTTGCCGCTTCAGAATTTGCGGAGGCCCTTGTTGCGGCATTACAGTAACCGCGTCTTCTGTGCGCAGGCGCGGAGTTAGCAAAAAGGAAGGCATATGCAAAGAACAATGTTAAAATCAAAAATTCACCGTGCGCGGGTAACGCAAGCTAATCTTTATTACGAAGGAAGCATCACCATTGATGCAGCGCTCATGAAAGCCGCTAATATTATCGAAAATGAAAAGGTTGAAGTATTCAATATGAATACAGGCTCACGACTTGAGACGTATGCTATTAAAGGTAAGCAGGGAAGCGGCGTGATCTGCCTTAATGGTCCAGCAGCGCGGGGTGCTTGCATTGGGGATGAAGTTATTATTGTGAGTTACGGATTGTGTGATGCTAAAGAAAGCGTATCATGTAAGCCCAACATAGTACATGTCGATGCCAGGAACCGAATTAAAGATTAAGGTATTTGGTGATGCGGTGTTGCGCAGGAAAGCATCGCCGGTTAAAGCAGTGACCGATGATCATCGTTTAACGTTAAGTCGGATGGCGCGGCTCATGTATGATTCAGGCGGTATTGGCTTAGCAGCCCCTCAGGTTGGGCTCGCCCAGGCAATGATTGTGGTTGATATTGGCCAGGGATTATTTAAGTGCATTAACCCTGTTGTGATTAAACACGAGGGCGAGCAGGCACTTGAAGAAGGCTGTCTAAGTGTTCCCGGCGTTTGCATTAAAGTGAAACGCGCGCGTAAAATCAAGGTTACGTTCACTAATGTAGACGGTAATCTTGAGTCCCTTGAGGCGGAAGGGTTATTGGCGTGCGTATTTCAGCATGAGATTGATCATCTTAAAGGTAAGCTCATTGTAGATTACGCTTCTGTGGTAAAGCGTTTGCAGATTAAACGACGGTTATCATCATTAACCAAGAAGGCGCGCCATGAAACAGTGTCTGAATCAGAAACAGAATCTTGCAAACTGCAATTGTAGCTATCCCTCGTGCGAGCGCAAAGGGGTTTGTTGCGAGTGCGTTTCGTACCACAGGGACCGTCATCAAATACCCGCATGTTTCTTTCCCTCTGACGCTGAACGATCGTATGACCGCTCAATTGCAAATTTCATCCGCTCTAATGCGTAAGGGTAAGTTGCCATCCTGGTTTCGTCAGGATATCCCAACGCAAGCCGCGTTGAGCATGATGGGCACGTTGCGGCAGGCAGGAATCCATACTGTTTGTCAGGAGGCGCACTGTCCAAATCTCACCCAATGTTTTGATCGTTGTCATGTAACCTTCATGATCCTGGGTAGCGCTTGCACCAGAAGGTGCCGTTTTTGCGCCGTAGACAAGATGACGCTGCGCAAGCAAGGTCTCGTTGACTTCCAAGAGCCGCAGCGTATCAAAACGGCTGTTAAGAAGCTTGGCCTGCGGTATGTGGTCGTGACTTCGGTGACGCGTGACGATTTACCTGACGGCGGGGCTGCATCGTTCAAACAGACAATTAAGATGATCAAAGAGCTGGATCGCAGTATTGAGGTTGAGGCGTTGATCCCTGATTTTCAGGGAAATCCGCAAAGCATAGCATGCGTGCTTGAAGCAGGCGCAGATGTCATAGCCCACAACATTGAAACAGTAAAGCGTTTGTATCCTAGTGTGAGGCCGCAGGCTAATTATGAAGTTTCGCTTAAGGTCTTATCTTTTCTTAAACAAAAGCAGCCGCGCTTACTTACGAAATCGTCCTTAATGCTTGGCATGGGGGAAGATGAAAGAGAGCTTGAGCGCGCGCTAGAGGATTTACGAGGATGTGGTTGTGATATTGTTACGCTTGGCCAGTACTTAGCTCCTTCATCAAATCATTTTCCCGTTTCCGAGTTTGTCCAACCGCATGCGTTTGAGACAATACAAAAAAAAGCATTAGCTATGGGTTTTAAAGCTGTGGTTGCGCATCCATTAGCGAGAAGCTCATATCTGGCTCAAGAGGCGAAAGAGGAAGCGTTATGCATGATGTGATTATTATTGGGGCGGGTCCCGCAGGATTAACCGCGGCCTTGTATGCGGGAAGGTTCAGGCTTTCGACTATGGTGTTTGAGCGGCTGTCTGCCGGCGGTCAGATTATCTTATCGCCAACGATTGAGAATTATCCCGGGTTTCCGCAGGGGATTGCAACGTTTGACCTTATTGAAAAATTCAAAACGCAGGTTGAAGAAGTTGGCGTTACGATGAGCAGTGGCGAGGTTATGCGCTTTGAGCCAATAGTTATCGGCAAGCAACCTTGTTTTACTGTTGTGACTGAAGATGCTTCGTTTGAATCAAAAAGCGTGATCATTGCTGCTGGCGCAAACCCTCGGCGCTTAGGAGTAAAAGGCGAAGATGCACTTATTGGTCGCGGTGTTTCCTATTGCGCGACGTGCGATGCCCCTCTTTTTAAAAATAAAGAAGTTGTTATTGTGGGGGGAGGGGATAGAGCGATCGAAGAGGCAATCTTTCTTTCAGGTTATTGCAAGAAGGTAATGGTCGTGCATCGCAGGGCCGCATTGCGGGCTTCAAAGATTCTAGAGGAAAAGGCCAGGGCAATCGCTACAATTGAATTCGTTCTGGAGTATGTGGTTGAAGAGGTAATAGGAAATCAGAAAGTGGAAGCAGTGGCATTGAGGAAGGTTTCAACAGGCTCGGTTATGCGGCGCGATTGTGACGGTGTTTTCATTTGCGTAGGCATTGAGCCAAACACCGGTTTCATAAAAAATTTATTGCATCTTGATGCACATGGCTTTATAATAACTGACCAAACTATGCAGACTTCTCTATCAGGCGTTTTTGCATGCGGAGATTGTCGGCAAAAAAGTTTATACCAGGTAGTGAGCGCCTGTAGCGATGGGGCAATAGCTGCAGATTCTGCGCACAAATATTTATTAAACCTATGACAAAATTTCCGACACACAACAAAAAATTAAAAGAGTGGGTTGAAAAAATGGCGCGTATGTGTCAGCCAGATGCAATAGTCTGGATTGACGGATCGCTTGAACAGAAAGCTCGCCTTGAAAAAGAAGCCCTTGAGACTGGCGAACTTTTCCAGCTTAACCAAGATAAGCTGCCGGGATGTTTCTTGCATCGCACTGCGATTGATGATGTGGCCCGCACAGAGCACTTGACTTTCATATGCACAAAGAATAAAAACGATGCAGGTCCTAACAATAACTGGATGTCTCCAATGTCAGCGTATCGCAAGGCGCGGGCGATCTTTAAGGGAGCAATGCGCGGCAGGACAATGTATGTTATTCCATTTTCTATGGGGCCTGTTGGGTCGGCGTTTAGCAAAATAGGTGTTGAGCTGACTGACTCGCGCTATGTCGTTTTAAATATGATGATCATGACCAGGGTTGGCGATTCAGTGTTGCGCCAGCTTGAGAAGGAAGATAAGTTTACGCACTGTCTTCATTCTAAAGCGGACTTAAATATTGATCGCAGATTGATTTTACATTTTCCTGAAGACAATACGATTTGGAGCGTAGGTTCAGGATACGGCGGCAATGTGCTTTTAGGAAAGAAATGTTTGTCGTTGCGTATCGCAAGCTTTCTGGCTAAAAAAGAACGTTGGCTTGCCGAACACATGCTTATCATGGGCATTGAGGAGCCGAATGGCCACATCGAGTATATTGCTGCAGCGTTTCCTAGCGCTTGCGGGAAGACTAATCTGGCGATGCTGATTCCTCCTGAAGGCTTAAAGGTAAAAGGATATCGCATCTGGACCGTTGGCGATGATATCGCTTGGATGCGCGTTGACTCGGATGGTTCATTGTGGGCGATTAACCCTGAAACCGGTTTTTTTGGCGTTGCCCCAGGCACAAACTCTAAAAGCAATCCTAATATGGTGACCACGATCCAAAAGAACACGATCTATACCAATGTATTGCTTAAACCCGACGGAACCGTGTGGTGGGAGGGTGCTGATGGTGAAATTCCTTCATCGGGGATTGATTGGCAGGGCAGGCCCTGGAAGCCGGAGCAGGTTGATGCGCAAGGAAAACCAATTCTGGGCGCTCACCCCAACGCCCGTTTTACCACGCCGATCAGCAATTGCCCGAGCGCTTCATTTCGTCTTGAACAGCATCACGGTGTTCCCATTTCAGCGATTATTTTTGGCGGCCGCAGGGCGTTGCTTGCGCCGTTAATCTACGAATCATTTAATTGGCAACATGGTGTATTTGTGGGCGCAACCATGGGGTCTGAATTAACGGCGGCGCAGGTAGGAAAGATCGGACAGGTGCGGCGCGATCCCATGGCAATGTTGCCTTTCTGTGGTTACAACATGGCAGAATATTTCGCCCACTGGCTATCAATGGGAAGGCGCATGGCTAAGCCGCCCAAGATTTTTCATGTCAACTGGTTCAGGACTGATGAGAAAGGAAAGTTTCTCTGGCCGGGTTTTGGGGAAAACCTACGGGTCTTGGAATGGATTTTGGACCGTTGCCGTAACAAGGTTGGGGCAATTAAAACACCTATTGGTTATGTGCCGCAGCCGTTCGATCTTGACCTAACCGGCCTTGCGATTTCTCCTGATATCTTGGATAAATTGTTGGCAGTTAATAAAAAGGATTGGCTTGAAGAATTAAAAGAAATAAAAAAATTCTTTCAGCAGTTTGGCAAGGCGTTTCCTGATGAATTATGGCAGGAATTTGAAGCGCTGAACGCGCGTCTAAAAACAGATGAATGATACGGTACTGACTACGGATTTCTCTGATTTAAAACTTTTCCGGCGAGGCAAGGTTAGGGATGTGTACGATCTTGGCGATTCTTTGCTTATTATTTCTACTGATAGGATTTCTGCCTTTGATGTAGTGCTGCCTTCGGCGATACCGTATAAAGGAGCCGTTCTTACCCAGCTTTCTAAGTTTTGGTTTTCCTTGCTTGGCGACACGGTAGCAAATCACGTCATAACAACTGATATTACCGAGTTCCCCGCTTCGTTGAGGGCGTATGATTCGTTTTTAGCTGATCGTTCAATGATTGTTAAGAAGGCTAAGCCGTTTCCAGTTGAGTGCGTGGTGCGAGGGTATCTTTCCGGTTCCGGTTGGAAAGAGTATAAGCAAAAGCAGTCAATCTGCGGCATTGCTTTACCAAAAGGTCTGCGTGAATCCGAAATACTTGCTGAGCCGATCTTTACTCCTTCTACGAAAGCAGATGTTGGGCACGATATGAACGTTGACCAAGGTTATGTGGAAAAAACTGTTGGCCGTCAGGTTGCCGAAACCCTTAAGCGTTTGAGCCTTGCGATTTATAAGAAGGCGCACGCGTATGCGTTAGGAAAGGGCATTATTATCGCTGATACTAAATTTGAGTTTGGTTTGTATGACGATGCAATTATTTTAATCGATGAAGTACTTACCCCGGATTCCTCACGTTTTTGGCCTCTTGATCGCTATATTGTCGGCTCTGCGCAACCAAGCTTTGATAAGCAGTTTGTGAGGGATTATCTAGAAAGCCTACCATGGGATAAGAATCCGCCCGCCCCAGAGCTTCCCGAAGAAATTATTCGCAAAACGAGTGAGAAGTATCTTGATGCCTACGAAAAGCTAACCGGTCAGCAATTTGCCTAGAAAGGCGCTCTCGCCCATGGTCAAAAAAATCTTTTCTTTGCTCCTAAGGATTGGGGTCAGCGTCATTCTGTTATTCTTTTTATTCAAGCAGGTTGATATAAAGAATATGTGGACGATTGTGCGGGGCGTTGACAAGAAGTTGCTTGCGCTTGCCATCGCTGTTAATTTCTTTAATTATCTTTTTTGTTTCTTTCGTTGGAAGAAATTACTGTACGCGCTTAATCTGAGTATCCCTAAACGCAGAATCCTAATTTCCTTTTCCGGGGGTATCTTCTTTAATTTATTTCTGCCTTCTGCGATCGGGGGAGATTTGGTGCGCAGTCTTGATCTGGCGTCATTTACTAAAAAGCCACGTCAGATTGTCGCAACGGTGCTGCTTGATCGGCTGAGTGGTTTTGTAGCGCTTTCGCTTTTGGTAGCTATTGCCTTGATTATCGGCGGCAGCATGGTGCGCACAAAAGCGGTACTTGTTGCTGCTGGGTTGATTTTCGGGCTTTTAATTGCCGCACTTTTGGTTTTATTTAATTCTTTTGTTTATCAGAAGATCAACGCGCTCCTTGATTCTCCCACAGCAGGTCGCATCCGAGAATCCATCCGCAACCTCCATGAAGAGCTGCACATCTTTCGTAACCACAAAAAAGTAATAATCCAGAATTTGCTTTTATCATTATTAGTGCAGTTGATTGCGCCAATCTCAACGTATTGCATTGCCTTGGCGTTAGGCGTGCATATCAAGATGATTTATCTGGTTGTCTTCTTACCTATCGTTGGAGCTATTACTATGCTTCCTATTTCTCTGGGGGGGCTAGGATTGCGCGACGCCACAACCGTCTTTTTCTTTAATCAGATCGGCATTGGTAAAGATATGGCTTTTACTATCTCTCTGGTTGGTTTTGCGATTACTATCTTGTACGGGGTTTTAGGAGGCTTGTTGTATGTCTTTACAGTACATCATCGACGGCTACAACCTGCTTCATCATAAGCTGCTTACCCTGAATGCCGGTTCAGTTTCTAAAGATCCGCAAAACGCCCTCCTTGAGTTTATCCAGTTTAATGCTTTATGCGGAAGCGCGCATAATAAGATTACCGTAATATTCGATGGTTATCCTGAGGGAGGCCTTGATTTACGTAAAGGCGCCATAGAGGTTATTTTTTCAAGGGATAAAACTGCCGATGAGCGGATTAACGCGTTGCTTGAATCATCAAGAGATGTAAAGAATATCAGAGTTGTATCTGATGATAAGCAGATACGTTTGTTTGCCCGCGGGATAGGGGCGCAGAGCGTGAAGATCGAAGATTTCTTACAGCCTTTGATTAAACGTAAGAGAAAGCAGGATATTTCTTCAGAATTAAAGTTGTCTTATTCAAAGCAACTTGAGATTACGCGGGAACTAAGGAAGATATGGCTGAAATAAAAACAAAAACGGGTAAGGCTTCTAAGAAAGCTTCTTCAAAAGATTTTATCAAGTTTCTCGGCACGGCAGGGGCGCGTTTCGTGATGATCGAACAGTTGCGCTCATCAGGCGGTATATGGATATCATATAAGGGCGCGCAGATAATGATTGACCCCGGCCCTGGCGCGCTGGTGCGCTGCGCTGCGAGTAAACCAAGGCTTAACCCTTTACTGTTGGATGGGGTCATCTTGACACATCGTCATTTGGATCACTCTGGCGACGTTAATGTTATGATAGAGGCCATGACTGAGGGAGGATTTAAAAGGAAGGGTGTTGTATTCTGCCCTGAAGATGCTATTGCTGAAGATACGGTAATCTTGCGACATGTAACAGGTTTCCCTGAAAAGATCGAAATTCTTAAGCCTGAAAGTACCTATTCCGTTAAAACGTTTAGCTTTACTACTGCAATGCGGCATGTCCACCCCGTAGAAACATATGGTTTTAAAACCAAACTAAACAATACATCAATAGGGTTTCTTTGCGACACACGTTATTTCGCTGGTCTTATTGATTTTTATAAAGAATTGGATGTTTTGGTGCTCTATGTTGTTTTTGTAGAACCAAGGCCAGGGGTAGACCACTTGAGTTTATTTGAGGCTGAACAGCTCATTAGCGAATTAAGGCCAAAGAAGGTTATCCTCACGCATTTTGGCATGAGCATGCTTAAGGCAAAGCCGCATTTTCTCGCGGAGGATCTTACGCAACGTTTGGGCATTGAAGTAGTTGCTGCATATGATGGTATGACGTTTCCTGTGTAGGCGCTTTTCTGCGCCTCGAAAGCCTTCTTGGGCATTAAACAAACATTGTCGGCTGACGCTTAATGTTTGTTTAGACCGAACAGGCTTGTGAGGCCAAGCAAAAAATAAGCGCTAGTTAGCAACACCCAATTTAATAGGATAAATTGGTGTGTCTTGCTAGGCATTTTTTGCTTGACATAACTTCTCTTCCATGATAGAGTTATAGAAAATATCACCGGAAAAGCTAAAAGGAGGTGGGTGAATGAGTAGTTGGCAAGAAGTGTTAATGGAACCAGCCAAAAGAGTGCTGGAGCAGATTGGGCAATTCTTGATGGAAGTCTTGCTTGTGCTCCTGGTCATGATCATTGGTTGGGTGATTGCAAAGGCTATTCGAGCAATAGTAACCCGCGTACTAAGGTTGGTGAAATTGGATGAGCTTTCAGATCGTATCGAATTGGACGCTATTTTGGCAAAGGGTGGCATTAAGTATTCTTTGTCAGAAATTATTGGTGTTTTCTGTTATTGGATTGCGATTTTAATCACGATGGTGGTGGCATTCAATCTGGTTAATTTAACCGTTGCCGCCCAGCTCTTGCAAAGTGTTATTCTGTATATTCCTAATATAGTTGCAGGTGTGTTTATTTTGATTGTCGGTATGTTTTTGGCCAATCTTTTGCGCAACATTGTGCAGACCGCAGCAAACAATGCTGGTCTTGCCTATGCGACATTCTTGGCTAAGTTCACCGAAGTAGTCATTATTGCATTTGCTGTCTTAATGACACTGGACCAAATCAAGATCGCTCAGCGGATAAGCCAGATCACCTTGACGATTGTGCTTGCATCACTTGGGCTTGCGCTTGCGTTATCGTTTGGGCTTGGCTGTAAAGATATTGCCGGGCGTTACATGAACGAATGGATTGAGAGATTAAAGAAGAAATAGTTAAGGTTCTCGTTAAGCGTAGTGATAACCCCGCACCTTGCAAGGTGCGGGGTTATTTTATTGATAGATAATACCATCGTAAGAAATATAACCATAGATAAGGTAAACTAATGGAACCGCGCTTACAGGCAAGTTCGCATTATTGCGAAAGAAGAAAAGGACAACCATATCTGCCGAATACTATGGCGGATCAGAACAATATCCGGTACTCAGAGAAAAATATTAAGTTAATCGGGGCTTCGGCAAAGCTGTATTTTCTTCTCCGTCGCGTAGTGAGGTATTTTTATCATAACAAACTATTTCGAAATAGGTATTGTTCAAATAACAATCTTGGTATTTTTATTACAACAAATTGTAATCTTAGCTGTTTTAATTGTCAGACTTCTGCGAGGCAGGCGCCTGCAAACGACAGCATGACTGTCAGGCAGGTAGAGGCCTTTGTTGATGAGGCGATTAATTTGCAATACTTTTGGAGCAGGATATATATTACGGGAGGAGAACCGACGCTTCATCCCCAGTTTTTTGACATTCTTGCGGTTTTAAAACGATATAAAGATTTTAATCCTGAATGCACATTTATTCTTGAGACTAACGGAGTTGGTAACAAAGTGCGGTCTGTATTGGAGCGGTTGCCTCAATGGATTTCAGTTCACAACTCAAACAAAAAAGAAAGCAAGGATAGTTATACTTTTTTTACATATACTATTGCGCCGATTGATACTCTGGTGTATAGATTCTTCGATTTTTCAAAAGGATGTAGTTTGCTTACTAGTTGTTACGGGCTTTGTCTTTCGATGTACGGATATTTTCCTTGTTCGCCGTGCATGAATGTTGCCCGCGTGTTTGGTTTTGATATAGGTTTGCAGAAATTGTCTTTGGTTACGGAACAGGCCTTAAGATTTCAGCTTAAGATTCTCTGCAAATATTGCGGATGGTTTAGGGAGCAGCAACGCCCTACAGCGCTAACTGAACAGGTGTCTTCCAGTTGGCAAAAAGCTTTCGCAGAGTACAAAAAGCAAAAGCCAAAACTAACGTTGTATAACGCTGCTTAATTCATTGTAGAAATGAGTAACTTTTTGTTTGTATTAAAAAACACACATAGTCTTGAATAATGATGATACCAATTGATACCATTTTATTATTGGTTTCTGTTTTGATTTTTGTGAGCGTTATCTCAAGCAAGCTTTCCGAAAGGTTTGGCGTTCCCGTCTTGTTGCTATTTTTAGGCATAGGGATACTTGCCGGTTCGGAAGGTATTGGCAAGATATATTTTGATAACGCGCAATTAGCAAAATCTATTGGCGTTGTTGCGTTGATTTTTATTATTTTCTCCGGAGGCCTCGATACGCATTGGAAGGATGCCAGGGTGGTCGTCTGGCCGGGCATTATACTTTCTACTCTAGGTGTTTTGTTGACTGCAATTATAACAGGATGTTTTGCTATCTATATCCTCAAGTTTTCTTTATTGGAAGGGATGCTTCTGGGTTCTATTATTTCTTCGACTGACGCGGCAGCCGTATTCAGCATTTTAAGATCAAGACGGATCAGCCTGAAAAAGCCGTTGAAACCATTGCTTGAATTTGAATCCGGTAGCAATGATCCGATGGCTGTTTTCTTAACGGTTAGTTTTATTAGTCTTCTTACCGTTAAGAACATGAGTATCGTTTCCTTGATCCCAAAGTTTATTTTGGATATGGGGATGGGCGGGCTGGTTGGTTATCTCATGGCGCGATTTACCGTATTGCTTGTTAATCGTTTGAAGTTGGAATATCAGGGCCTTTATCCAGTCATAATGATTTCTCTCGTCCTTTTAACCTACGTCATAGCTATTTTTCTGAAGGGCAATGGGATACTTGCGGTCTATATTGTAGGTTTAATGTTGGGAAGATCAGAGTTTCCCAATAAAACAATGATTATGAGGTTTCATGACGGTTTGGCGTGGTTAATGCAGATTGCCATGTTTGTGACCTTGGGGTTACTTGTATTTCCTTCGCATATTGTACCGTTAAGCGGAGCGGGTTTATTGTTGACGCTTCTGCTGATGATTGTTGCACGACCTGTCAGCGTATTGTTATGCCTATTGCCATTTAACATAAGTCTGCGCAAAAAAGCCATGGTGGCTTGGGTCGGCTTGAGGGGGTCCGTCCCGATTATTTTAGCGACATTTCCTTTTATGGCAGGCGTTGCTCAAGCCGATACCATATTCAATATAGTATTTTTTGTAGTTTTTGCTTCAGTGCTTATTCAGGGGACATCTATTCCCATCGTTTCAAAGTTATTGAAGTTAGACGTTCCCTTGGCTAGCAAGATTAATTATCCAATCGCTTTTGAGAAAACGCAGGGTATTGACGCTGAGTTAACCGATATAATTGTCCCGTATAATGCTGCGGCTGTAGGAAAGCTGATCCGTGACCTTAATATACCGGAAAAATGTCTCATTGTGCTTATTTCTAGAAATAATAAATTCGTCATACCTTATGGCTCTACAGTGATAGAAGGCGGGGACGTTTTGCTTGTGCTCGCCAATAATGAAGATCTTAGGTCGCTGCAGGCAATATTATCTGAACTGCAAAATTAAAAAAACGCAAAGATAAGGTAATAATTGGAAGTACGTTGACTATAAAGATTACGCAAGGGAGGCGTAGATTATGAAGCCTTGGTATGAATCATTATTTGAGAATTACGCTCATGCATACGATAAAGAATGCTTCGTTCAAGGGACCGCCGGCGAATGCGATTTTATCGAGCAAGAAATCAGCAGGGATAAATCCCTAAAAATCATTGACATCGGTTGCGGCACCGGCCGCCATGCTATTGAGCTTACGAAGAGAGGATATAAGGTAATTGGCGTTGATCTTTCTGAGAGTCAGATCAAAAGGGCAAGGGAGAAAGCGCAAGAGGCAGGGGTGACTATCGACTTCCAAACACAAGATGCCCGTAATCTTCCCTTTGACGGTGAGTTTGATCTGGCCATTATGTTGTGCGAAGGCGGATTCTCTCTTATGGAAACAGATGAGATGAACTTTGAGATTCTTAAGAGTGCAACAAAAGCGCTTAAAAGCAAAGGTAAGTTCATTTTTACCACATTAAACGGATTGTTCCCGCTGTTCCATTCTGTCAATGAATTTTATAAGTCGGCACAGAAAGAAGACCAATCCCAGTGCAAGGAGTGCTCGTTTGATCTAAATACCTTCCGTGATCATAACACTGTTGTTTTTGAGGATGATTCCGGTAATAAAAGGGAGCTTACGTGTAATGAGCGTTATTATGTGCCCAGCGAGATCACCTGGCTTCTCAAAAGTCTTGGATTTAAGAAAATCGACATCTTTGGCTCAAAGCTCGGGGCATATTCAAGAAACGATTCATTGACGCCGGATGATTTCGAAATGCTTGTTGTTGCGGAAAAATAACATAATTGTAGTAGTGCTACGTATGAGTTAGCTATCGAAAGGAGACGGAAATGAACAGTAGATTGTTTCCTGCAATATTTTTCTTTGGGATTGCTGTTGTAACTAGTCTAGGGCTGAGGTGTGTATACGCTCATTGCGATACTATGGCTGGCCCTGTTGTGCAAGATGCCCAGGCAGCTTTAGAGCAAAAAGACGTGACGTCGGTTCTGAAGTGGGTGAGCAAGGATAAGGAGTCTGAGATCCGTGCCGCATTTGAGGTTGCCCTGGCAGAGAGAGTGAAAGGTGTAGGTTCGGAAAAGTCAGATATGAAATTTTTCGAGGCCCTTGTGCGCATTCATCGTGAAGGAGAAGGGGCTTCTTTCGCTGGTATGAAGCCGGCTGATGCCATTGAGCCAATGGAAGCAGAAGCAGACAAGGCATTAGAAGTAGGTACGGTTGATGCGTTAACCGTCAAGATGTCTAACCACCTTGCGAGCGGAGTAAGGGAACGATTTGACCGCGCTCTTGAGACGAGAAAGCATAAAGATGAAAGCGTCGAGGCCGGCCGTGAGTATGTTGAGGCGTATGTGGAATATCTGCACTATGTTGAAGGCGTGCATAAAGCGATAGCAGGAAAGGCTGAACATCATCATGAAGAGTAAGGTTTGCATACGTACCTTCGGTTGCCAGATGAACGTTCGGGATTCGGAGGTTATTGCTGGCTTAGCGCAAGCAAATGGCTATCAGCTGGTTGATGATGAAGCCAAAGCAGATATTGTTATTTTTAATACCTGCTCGGTCCGTCAGCATGCTGAAGAAAAAGTTTGGTCGGCGGTGGGTAGGTGCCAGGCAAACATTATTGGAATTGTTGGCTGCATGGCCAATAATTACCGGGAAGCGATTTTCGAAAAGTCTCCAAAAGTAGATTTTGTGGTAGGGACTGCGGATACCGCAAAGATCCCCCGAATACTTAAGGAAATTGAAAAGCACAAAAAGAGTCCTTTCGAGAAAAAGATTTATGAGACAGACGCTGATTTTCGTGATGATGAGATTTATCATACCGGTTTCCATTTAGACAGGGAGCATGCCTTTGTGGTTATTACTGAAGGCTGCCAGAATTTTTGCTCATATTGCGTTGTTCCTTACGTGCGGGGAAAATTGCGCTCGCGCCGTTCGGAAGATATCATTAAAGAGATAAAACAGGATTTAGATTCAGGTATCAAGAAAATTACGCTCTTGGGGCAGAATGTGAATGCGTACAGCGATGGGGCGGTTGATTTTATCAAGCTCATTGCGCTTGTCAATGACATTAAGGGGCTCCGAGAATTTAGCTTTGTTACATCACACCCTAAGGATACAAGCGAAGCATTATTTAAGGCGATGGCAAATGCAGAAAGGCTTAAAAAATATCTGCATCTTCCTGTTCAGTCAGGGGCTGATGTAATATTAAAACGCATGAATCGCGGCTATACCCGGAAATATTATTTGGATTTAGTTGAGAAGTATCGTACCATAGTAAGTAATGGGGCGCTGACGACCGACATCATCGTTGGGTTTCCCGGGGAAACAATGGATGATTTTGAGGATACCCGTCGTTTAGTTGAGCTCGTTGCTTTTAACGCCGCTTTTATCTTTAAATATTCTCCCCGGCCTCATACGCAGGCAGCCTCGTTGCAGGACGATGTGCCGCGTCTTGAAAAGGAAAAAAGGCATCGGATCATACTTGAGCTGCAAAAAGATATTTCAAAACGAATGCATAGCCAGCCTGAAGCGCAAGAATGGTGCAATGAGTAAGTTGCTTTGCGGTTTTCTATTGGTGTGCATCTGCGCTATTGGTTTCCTGCTGCGTATATATCATCTGACCGTGCCAAGTCTCTGGTTTGACGAACTGATGACCGCAGGCAGGATTAACTATTCGCTTGTCCAAACCATCCAGAACCTTTTTGTTTCGCCTTTTCCTCCGCTGTATTATATTTTCATGAACCTATGGGTCAAAATATTTTCCCTAAGCGAATTTAGCCTACGTTTTCCCTCGGTAGTTTTTTCGACGTTAACAATCCCGCTTGTCTATCTATTAGCAAAAGAGATATTTGATAAGCGCACCGCATTGATAAGCGCGCTATTGGTGAGTATTTCTCCTTTTAGCATTAATTATGCGCAGGATGCCAAGATGTATTCAATGCTCTGGTTTTTTGAAGGGCTGTCATTTTATTATTTTCTTAAGTTTGTAAAAACTACTGCTACGCGAAGCTTAGTGGCTTACGTAATTTTTTCCATTCTTTCTTTGTATACGTTGTACGCAGGGTTTATTTTTCTTATTACCCAAAACTTAATTTTTTTCATGTTGTTTTACCGAACCAGGCGTAAGGCATGGCTCGTTGGGCAATTGGCGATAGCGCTCGCGTTTGTTTTCTGGTTGCCGGTATTCTTTTATAATGCCGGCGTGAAGACCGGCTTTGCCTGGATTGCCCCGATCAAGGATTACGGTTTGGTTCTTAAGGAAACTTTTGCGTATGTAACAGGCATAGCAATAGGAGGGGGGCGCTACCTTCGTTTGGAATTATTGTTGTTTGCGTTTTTGATTCTTTTTGGTTTCATCATGTCGCAGAAGACAAAACGCGTTACTGACAAAGTATTATGGTTTGGGGCCAACAAGACTATTGCGCTATTTATACTGTGGATTTGTTTGCCGGTTATTATTTTGATAGTTTTGCAGTATTGTGGCGTTCCGCTTTTTGTGATTCGGTATGTCGGTTTTATCTATATCCCGCTTTTAATCTTAATCGCGCGCGGCCTGTGTGGCATGACAGCAAGGTATGTATTGTTGGCCTTGGCGGGGATTATGTATTTGACGGTTTCACTTCATCTTATCCCTTATTATACGTATGGCCTTAAGATCAATGTTGAGGACTGGCGAGGGATATGCGCTCAGTTGCGTTCAGTCATTAAAAATAATGATGCGGTGTATTATTCTGGAGTCGGCCACTTGCAGCTGGAATATTTTGTTCAAGGGCTTAAGGTATATCTGCCTGGTAAACAGATACCCGCATTCGATGATGAAGCTAAGAAAAGAATCGTCCGGGAAAGAAAAGATGCCTTTTTCATTATATTTGCCTATCATGATCCGGGGCTGCGTCAGCTGCCCGGTTACGTGTTTAAAAAGAATGTTTCGCGTAGGTCGATAGATCGGTATGATGTAACTACTTCTTCCTCAGAAAGAACCATTGGGTTTGCGTGGTTTCAAAGGACGATGTAATTATCGCAAGCTTTGGTTAGAGAAAGCAGCGTTCGCTTTTCCGGTGAGAACAAAATAGCAGGGAGCTACTATGGAATATTCAGTTATCATTCCTTTGTTTAATGAACAGGAGTCCTTAGTGTTATTGCAGGAAGAGCTTGACGTTGTCTTAAGAAAAACAAACGCTGCTTACGAGATTATTTATATAGACGACGGCAGCACGGATGCGTCGTTGGAGACGTTGAAAGGTATCCGCAAGCGCTATCCGGAAGTAAAAATTGTATCGTTTAAGAAACACGCGGGTAAATCCGCTGCGTTATGCGCTGGTTTTAACGTTGCCCGCGGCAGGTTTTTCATTACCCTGGATGCGGATTTGCAAAATAATCCGGCAGATATTCCTGAGTTGTTGCGTTTCAAAGACCAATGTGATCTTATCATGGGAATCAGGGTTAAAAGGCAGGATAGTTGGTTGCAGCGATTTTCTTCAGGCTTTGCGCACGGCTGTAGACAGCTTGTCTTAAAGGATCAGACTAAGGATGCCGGATGCGCGCTGCGGGTTTTCCGTAGGGAGGTGTTAGATTCGGTGTATCTGTTTAGGAATTTCCATCGATTTTTCGGATATCTTGTGCGCGCGCATGGTTTTACGGTGAAAGATATTCCCGTCACCCATCGGCCCCGGTCGTTTGGTAAATCAAAATACACGACCCTTAAGCGTCTTATTGAGGGTATCTTTGATCTTTTTGGTGTCTGGTGGATCCAAAAAAGACAGATCAGGTATGAGATAGCGTATCAATCAGAATGAGAGATGACGTGTTGCCAAGATTTTATTTGGATTTAATCGATAAATATCGTACTATAGGTATAACCTATTCCGGGTAGATATAGCTTACAGAAAGCATATGCTGATGCGTATCCAGTGTTGGTGGTTATTGATGTTTGGGGGATTATTCTTGATTGCGCCAGATTCTGCACAGGCGTCACGAATTGACGTCAGCCGTATTAAGGCCGCGTATATGAGCGCTGATTTTTCTCAGGCAATAGCGCAGGGAGAGCAGGCGTTGGCTGGCGCTTCAAAGCATGAGCAGGGGCTTGATGAGTTGTATTATCTGCTTGGATTAAGTTACCTTAAAGAAGGCAATGTGTTGAGGGCTTCGGATATCTTTGAAATAATAATTAAGGAGTTCCCGCGTAGTCCTTTGCATGAGTCTGCGCAATTAGGATTAGCTGATACGATGTTTTTGACTAACGATTTTGGGCGCGCAGAGGCAGCATATAAAAATCTTCTTGAAACTAAATCGCGCGCAGTTGAAAATGTTGAACTGTTCGTGCGCTTAAAGCAGCTTTATCTTAAGCAGGGGGATGTGCGTTTAGCTTCTCACTATGAGGCGCTATTGAGAAAAGAATATCCTCTTTATTCTGAGATCAGTATGGGGCATGATCAGTGCGCGCTGCCGCCGCAAAGCAAAAACACGGAATTGTTTTATTCAGTGCAAGTAGGTTCATTCGGGCAGGAAGACAATGCAATAAAACTAAGGCAGCAATTGTTGCATAAACGTTATCCGGCTTTTATTGAAGAGGTCACCACGGTGCAGGGGGTTGTTATGTATAAGGTGCGCGTAGGAAAATATGCTTCTTTGAGAGAGGCCGAGCTCCTGCAGGATGAGCTTAAAAGCCTGGGTTTTCCTACGCAGATCTGCCCTTGAGTTTTATGCGCTTAAAATTTATCCTTAATAGCAGTTATTCCTAGATAACATTATATGCATACTTCCATTCGCAGCGCTGTAATGAACGTTGAAAAAATAGATCTATGGATTTGTTTTTTCTTGTTTGTTGTTGCTTCGTATCTACGCATCCTGTTTCTCGCCGATTATAACAATAGCGCTATTTTTCCTTTTTTGTTGAATTCCGATAGTTATTATACCCTTATTTGGGCTAAAGATATAGCCAGCGGGGATCTATTAGGTTTACAAGCGGGCGTCTTGATGAAGTGGCCGCTATATGCGTATCTGCTTGGGTTGGGGGTTGCCCTGACTCAAGGTAATGTTAGCTATATGTTGTTGTTTCAATTTTTACTAGGAGTGGCGACTATCATCATGCTGTATTGGGTCGGGCGCATGCTTTTTAATAGAATTGTTGGTTTGCTCGCTGCTTTGATGTGTTTATGGCAGGGTTTGTTCATTTTTTACGAAGGCCTGCTGATGTATACGACCTTGGCGATTTTATTTGCTTTATTGCTTTTTATTGTTGTCGAAAAGGTTCGTCTTTCTCCTAACGTAAAGAATTTTTTTTGGTTTGGCGTTGTGCTAGGCCTGGCTACCCTTAATCAAGCTAATATTGTTGTTTTTGGCTGTTTGGCCGCGGCAGGTATTGTTAAAGAGCGCAGAATTCGGTTCCTTCAGGCAGCAAAGTTGATGGGAAGCTTTCTTTTGGGCTTGAGTCTCTTGATAGGAATGGTAACGGCGCGTAATTTCCTTGCGGAAAAAGATTTTGTGCCGCTGACAGGTAATCTTGGTGTTACTTTTTTTATCGGTAACAATCCGCAGGCAACGGGTACATTTGACCGCTCAACAGAGCTTGATATGAATCAGGAGGATATGTTTAAAAGTGCAAGGATCATCGCTGAGTTTGAATCTGGCAGAAAGCTTAAGGCGTCGGAAGTTTCCCGGTTTTGGTTTAAACGCTCGATAGCTTTCTTGCGCCAAGAACCTCTGCGATTTATTGCGCTGCAGATTAAGAAATTCTTGCTTATGTTTAGTCCATTTGAATTTGTGCATGAAACAGAGTATCTGTTGCTGAAGGATTCTATCGGGATATTTAAGGTATTGTTTTTGGATCTGCGTATGCTTATGCCCTTAGCTTTAGTAGGAATGGTATTGGGTCTGCGCGATCTTAAGAAAACAGCGTATATGTACCTTATGGTGTTATCTCTGGCGGCGACTACCGCTGTTTTTTATGTTGCAGCGCGTTACCGGATTCTTATGGTTCCTTTTCTGGCTCTTTTTGCAGGATATGGGGTTTATGCATTAGGTCGGTGTATCGCGCGCAAACGCTTGGTAGCCGCAGCGTTGCTCGTGGGAATATTCATTGCTTCATTTATTATTGTGGATAGGGGTTTGATGTTTAAGCCAAAACCGAAACTGCAAGACCAGCGATTAATGTTTCTTGATCATCATTCTGTTAAGGCATCGTTTTTTGAACACAATAAGGATTATCAGAATATGCTGCAGCAGCTTCTGTTTGCTCAGCAGTTAGCCCCTTATGAGCGTTGGGTATTATTTCGTCTGGGTGCTGCGTATTATTTTACTAAGCAATGGGATAAAGCCGAGGAGAAATTCAAAGAGGTTATCAAGAGGTTTCCGTATTACGTTAGCGCTTATTACAATCTTGGTTTGTTGTATAATCAGCAAGAGCGTTTTAGCGACGCGCTCTCGATTCTCAAAAAAGCCTCGGCGCTTGATCCTCGTGATGCCCGTATTCATTTTGAGCTGGGAATAGCGCATAAGCAAATGGGTAATATGCTGGAAGCTAAAAATGAGTTTTTATTGGCTTTGCAAAAAATTAACCGTTGGCGCCATGGTGAGCGAGCGACTATCAGGCAGGAATTACTCTCAATCTCTGAATGAACGATAGAGTTCTTTTTATTGTCGGGCCCACTGCAATAGGAAAAACTGAAATAGCAGTTTTAGTCGCGCGCAAGATCAACGCTGAAATTATCTGTTGCGATTCGATGCAGGTTTATAAAGGTATGCCTGTCCTTACCTCTATGCCACAACAGGCGCTGTTGCGTAGAGTCGCGCATCATTTATTCAGCGTCATTTCTCCCTCTAAAGAATTCAATGTTTCAGCATATCGGGCGTTAGCTTTAAAAAAAGTACGCGCCGTGCTTAAGCGAGGGAAGGTCCCGCTTTTTGTGGGCGGTTCCGGACTCTATATGAAAGTTTTGTTAGATGGTATATTCGAAGAGAAGATTCAGGATGATACGCTGCGCGATAAGCTTTATCAAGAAGCGCAGAAGATTGGCAATATTCAACTGTATGCGCGGTTAAAGAAAATAGACCCCTTGGCTGCGACGAAAATTCATCCTAACGATACACGACGCCTGGTGCGAGCTTTGGAGGTATTTACGTTGACAGGCAAGCCAATTTCGCTTTTACAGAAGAACAGGAGCGGGTTGGATAATGAGTGCGCTGTAACCGTTATTGGATTGACGATGAATAGGGATGCTTTGTATGCGCGGATTGACCAGCGCGTTGAGTGCATGCTTAAGCAAGGTTTGCTTGAAGAGGTAGCGAGGCTGAAGAGGCGCGCGCTGAGCAAGACTGCTTCCTGCGCAATAGGGTTTAAAGAGTTGGCTGGTTTCAGGGATGGTGCGTATGACCTCGCCGAGGCTATACGTTTGATAAAACGCAATACCCGTCATTATGCTAAGCGCCAACTAACGTGGTTTAAGAAAGAAACCCGTCTTTCCTGGATTGCCATGAAAGCGCACGATAAACCGAATGCGGTAGCTTCAAAGATTATACGATTGTACAAAGCGCACACTAGCTAAATGCTGGGGTGTCATTGCGAATCCCCCGCAGGGGGTGAAGCAATCCCGAAGGTTGCGAGGGCTTAAGCCCGAAGCAATCTCTGTAGATTGCTTCGTCGCTTCGCTCCTCGCAATGACACTGATATACAAAGCGCACACTAAATGACACGAGAAAAATGGAAAAAGTTATCTTAGTTACCGTTGCTTTAAAACACAACCGCGATAATTGGCGCATTGAAGATACCGCCGGCGAGTTGGAGGAGCTTGCGCGTACTTCAGGCGTTGAGGTTAAGGATCATAGTATGTTTGTAGTTGAAAAGCCGACTGCTAATCTTTTTATCGGGCAGGGCAAAGCTCAGGAGATTGCTTTCTTGTGCCAAGAGTATGAGGTCGACGCAGTTATTATGAGTCAAGATCTTTCAGGTACGCAGCAACGCAACCTGGAGAATATTTTTGGCTGCAAGACTATTGACCGAACACAACTAATTCTAGATATTTTTGCAAGACACGCCAAGAGCCCAGAAGGCAAGATGCAAGTGGAGTTGGCGCAGCTTGAATATCTGCTACCGAGATTAACCGGTAAAGGAGTGGTGCTTTCCCGTTTAGGTGGCGGTATTGGAACGAGAGGGCCTGGCGAACAAAAGCTTGAAGTTGACCGTAGGCGGATTAGAAAACGCATTGATAAGCTTAAAGATGATTTAAGGCAGCATGCGTTGCATCGGCAAACCGTAAGAAAGCGGCGCAAGGAAAATGCCATGCCGCAGGTTGCTTTAGTCGGCTACACGAATGCCGGGAAATCTTCTCTTTTAAATGCCCTTACTGAAGCAGGGCAGGTGGTATCAGACGGGCTATTCACAACGCTGGATCCTTTGGCAAAGAAAATAATATTACCCAATAAAGAGACGATTGTCCTTTCTGATACAGTTGGTTTCTTGCACAATCTTCCTCACCATGTTATCGAAGCATTTAAGGCAACGCTAGAAGAAGTCATAGACGCAGATCTGCTTATTCATGTGCTTGATGTCAATCATCCGAGAGTGTATGAGCACAGTAAATCAGTTTTTAAGGTTTTGCATGAACTGAAGAGTCATGATAAGCCTACCATCACTGCCTTAAATAAAATTGATCTGCTGGAAGATAAGACCTGGCTTAGGCAACTTGAACACGATTTCGATAATGCCATCGCAATCTCTGCTATGACCAAGGAGAACTTGGATGCCTTACTTGAGAAAATTCAAAGTTTTTTTTCCGAACGTATGGTACGCCTGGAAGTGATGATATCGCACAAGCGCATGGATTTAGTGGATTTATTTTACCGCAATGGCAAAGTAGAGCAGATCGAGTATCTTCCTAAGGGAATTAAGGTTAATCTTAGCTTACCGCGTGTTCTTGCTCAGCAGTTACAGGCAAAACGGGATATTGAGCCCATCAGTTAGATTATCTAACAAAATTAATAAAAATAACTTGACAAAACTATTAGTTTATGGTAATCTTAAAATGAAAATATGAAGGAGGTAAGATGCCTACCTTTGATATTGTGATTAGTCCAGACGAGCCGGTATATGTTATCAGCGTGGTGAGCAAGCTTGTGGAGATACCAGTATGGACGCTTCGCCAGTTGGATAAGGCAGGGGTTGTTTGTCCTCAGCGCATTGGTAAGAAAAGCCGGTTGTATTCGTTAAAAGACGTGAAAAAGCTGGAATATATACATTACCTTATGATTGAGAAACGGGTGAATATTCATGGGATTAAGATTATTTTGGAGAAGACAGGTTAGTTAGCTCCCAAGATATTTTTTTTAACTTATAATTGGCACTCTTATATCGAGAGTGCTAATCAATGCTGACGCTTCGTGCGTTTCGATAGCGCACTAAACGTCTTTAATGAACATGAAACTCGACAAATTTACCATGAAGCTTCAAGAAGCAATAAAGGACTCCGCAGCTTTGGCTGTTGAGTTTAAGCATCAGCAGGTTTTCCCGGAGCATCTTTTATCTGTCCTGCTTCAACAAGAGGATAGCATTGTAGCTCAGGTTTGCGATGCTTCTGGGGTGCAGACATTTTCAGTAAAGAAGTTTTTAGAAAAGGAGCTTGATAGTAAGCCAAACGTTAGCGGAAGTGATCACCAGGTATTTTTCTCCCCAGCCTTACAAAAAGTGCTTACGCAAGCATTCCAGGAAGCGCAGATGGTGCAGGATGAGTTTGTTTCTGGCGAGCATATTCTTTTGGCGATCTTGCACGATCATTTAAGTAGTCTTGCGGCTGGTTTAATGAAACTTGGTTTAAATAAGGATAAGGTTTTGTCCGCATTGGCTTCGATTCGCGGTAGCCATCGCATCACTGATGAAAATCCTGAAGAAAAATTTAAAGCCCTTGAAAAATACGGTCAAGATTTGACGCTGGCTGCACAACAGATGAAGCTAGACCCGGTTATTGGTCGCGACCGGGAGATCCGTAGGCTCATGCAGGTTTTATCCCGCAGGACAAAAAATAATCCGGTTTTAATCGGGGAAGCCGGTGTTGGTAAAACCGCCATTGTTGAAGGTTTAGCGCAGCGTATTATTTCTCAAGATGTGCCTGAAGGGCTTAAGAATAAAAAGTTAATTTCTTTGGATTTGGGGAGTCTTATCGCTGGGGCTAAATTCCGGGGGGAATTCGAAGATCGGCTTAAGGCAGTGTTACGTGAGATACAAAACAAGAATGGTCAAATTATCCTTTTTATCGATGAGTTGCATACCTTAGTAGGAGCTGGCGCTGCAGAAGGAGCTATTGATGCGGCAAATATGCTCAAGCCAATGCTTGCGCGCGGGCAGTTGCGGGCGATTGGCGCGACCACTCTAGATGAGTATCGTAAGCACATTGAAAAAGATGCTGCGCTTGAACGCAGGTTTCAGCCGGTCTTTGTCGGCGAGCCAACGGTTGAAGACACCGTTGCCATTCTGCGCGGATTAAAGGAGAAGTATGAAATCCACCATGGCATCCGCATCAAAGATGCTGCTCTTGTCGCCGCCGCTATGTTATCCGACCGCTACGTGAGCGATCGTCATTTGCCTGATAAGGCAGTTGATCTTATCGATGAGGCGGCCTCGCGCTTGCGCATAGAAATTGATAGTATGCCGCAGGAGATTGATTCTGCGCAGCGCAAGATTGTGCAGCTTGAGATTGAGCGGCAGGCCCTTAAGAAAGAAAAAGATAAGATTTCCGTTGAGCGGTTGAAAAAGATTGATGAGCAGGTTGGATTGCTCAAAAAAGAATTGGATGAGAAAAAGAAGCAATGGGAAAAGGAGAAAAGTATTATTGTAAAAATTAATTCTATTAAAGAGCAGATTGAAGAACAGAAGATCCAGGCGCACAACGCAGAAAAAGTAGGCAATCTCGACAAGGTCGCGGAAATTCAATATGGCAAGCTTATCGAATTAAACCGCACCTTGGGGCAATACAATGAAGAGCTTGCTTCCCTGCAAAAATCAGCTCCCCTTTTACGCCAGGAGATCAGTGAAGAGGATATTGCAGATGTGGTATCTGAATGGACGGGTATCCCGCTTACCAAATTGATGGAGGCCGATACTGAAAAGCTTGTTAGGATGGAAGAGCGCTTAAAAGAGCATGTTGTTGGCCAGGATCAAGCAATCGAGATTATTGCTTCTTGCATAAGACGAGCGCGCGCTGGGCTGGGCGATGAAAAAAAACCGATGGGCTCATTTATTTTTATGGGGCCGACAGGCGTAGGCAAGACAAAGCTCGCAAAAACATTGGCGTGGTTTTTGTTTGACAGCGAAGAGGCCGTGGTGCGTCTGGATATGTCCGAATATATGGAAAAATTCAGCGTATCGCGTTTGTTGGGAGCCCCTCCTGGTTATGTGGGGTATGAGGAAGGTGGTCAGCTTACCGAGAAAGTGAGGCGCAGGCCTTACGCAGTAATTCTTTTGGATGAGATTGAAAAGGCGCATCCCGATGTTTATAATGTGTTGTTGCAGATTATGGATGAAGGGCGCCTGACTGACGGCCAGGGGCGTACGGTTAATTTTAAAAATACGGTTATCATCATGACGTCTAATATCGGGGCCGAGATCATCCAGCAGCAAGGGTCGGTAGGCTTCACTCGCCAAGCCCAGAAGCTGCGCGATGCAAGTTCTGTGGCAGCTGGGAAAAGAAATAGCGAAGAGCATGTCTTATCCGATGTCAAGGAGCGGCTTATGGATGAGGTAAAAAGAGTATTCCGGCCCGAATTCTTAAACCGAGTCGATGATATTGTTATCTTTAACCCGTTAAGCAAATTGGATATTCGCCGGATCATTGATATTGAGCTTGAGCCTATTAGCAAGAAATTGCTCCAACAGGGGATTCGTTTAACGATTGCTGAAAAAGTTAAGGAGTTTATGATTGAGCAGGGTTTTGATCTGCATTATGGAGCGCGCCCTCTAAAAAGGACAATCCAGAGGTATGTGCAGGATCCTCTTGCTATGAAGTTGTTGGATGGGACACTCAAGCAGGGTGGAGAAGTTCTGGTTGATCTTGATGATCACAAGAACATAGTATTACGTTAGCTGCGTTTACGTGCAACGTTGATGTTTTATTGATGCGCGAATGTGTTGACAAAGCAGTAATTTGTGTTAAAATTACCCTTTAGCATTCTTGGGGTAAGAGTGCTAATAGGAGGCATGTATGGTACGATTAGTAGATTATGAGGCGCGCAGGCGCGCGGTACTTGGCGCAGCTATTGAGCGGTATATCAAACATGCTCAGCCGGTATCTTCAGAGGATATTGCAAAGCAATTCCGCCTTAGTTCAGCCACCATCCGGAATATTTTTGCTGATCTTGAGGAGGAAGGCTATTTAATGCATCCGTACACATCAGGCGGGAGGATCCCCACTAAAAAGGGATACCGTTATTACGTGGATGTGTTGGTTTCGCAAGCGGAGCTTTTGGAAGAGGAAAAAGAGCATATTGTCGGCGAGTTTAAGCAGGAGATCGGCAGGCTTGAGGATATCCTAGATCAGACAGCTGGAGCAATTTCGAGAATTACGCACTACGCCGGTATTGCTTCCTTCCTTGAATGGCACGACCGGTTTTTTTATAAAGGCTTAAACCTTATCTTGAATCAGCCGGAGTTCCAGGAAGTTGAAAGGATTAGGCTCCTGGTGCAGATGATTGAGGAACGGCAACAGCTGCTTAAGATTATCAACCGCGATTTTAAGGATGATAAAATAAAGATTTATGTAGGGGAGGAGCTTGAGTGCCCGGGCATGGATAGCTGCGCGTTGGTGGTCTCAAGTTATAAAAGGAAAAATCAGCCTTCAGGCAAGATCGCTGTTTTAGGCCCTATGCGCATGGAGTATGAGCATATCATTCCAACACTTGAGTATATTTCAGGCGTTTTGACTGAAGTGATGGATAGGACGTAAGCCATGGAACATGAAAAAGAAAAACTAAAAGTC
>JAGOIJ010000118.1 GCA_017995695.1 Candidatus Omnitrophota bacterium
CTCTGAGCGTGCGGGAATTATGATTGAGGCAATGAAAGAGGTTGGCCCGCCCATATTCTCTTCATTAATGGTAACCGTCATTGGTTTTATCCCGCTTTTTAGTTTAGTTGGCCAGGAGGGTCGTCTTTTTAGGCCCATGGCAGCAACGCAGATATTCACGGTCTTTTGTGGGGCCATCCTTTCAATAACGCTGGTTCCAGCTTTAATCATGATATTCTTACGCAATGTTAAGCCCAGAAATCTAGAGGATCATTTTGCCTCAAGATTCTTGACGCGCTATCACCAGAAGATATTGAGTTTCGCATTTAGGCGGCGCAAGGTTGTCATTGCGCTTTTAATTTTGGTTTTAGGAGTAACGGTGCCTGTTTTTCTAAAATTGGGTTCAGAATTCATGCCACCGCTGTACGAAGGAAGCATTCTCTATATGCCGACGACCTTGCCAGGGATCTCGGTTACTGAAACGCAGAAATTATTGCAGACGCAAGATCGAATCCTGAAGAGTTTTCCCGAAGTAGAGCGTGTATTTGGTAAAGCGGGAAGGGCAGAAACGTCCACAGATCCTGCTCCATTTTCAATGATGGAAACAACAGTAATTTTAAAACCGAGAGAACAATGGCGCACCATTCCGAGGTTTGGCAAATTTTTGCCGTTTCTGAAGCGGCCTTTGACATTTGACGAATTAACTGCGGAGATGGATAAAAGAATGCAATTCCCCGGAGTTACTAATGCCTGGACTATGCCTATCAAGGCGCGCATCGATATGTTAACTACGGGCGTGCGCACGCCAATCGGAATAAAAATATTCGGAGCGGATTTGAAAGAAATAGAGAAAATCGGCGCTCATATCGAAATGGTCCTAAAGGATGTCCCCGGAACGCGCAGTATTTATGCCGAGCGAACTGCCGGTGGATATTTTGTTGATTTTGATCTGAAGCGCGAACAGCTTGCGCGTTATGGCTTAAGCGTTGAAGAAGCCGAGATGGTGATTATGTCTGCCGTGGGAGGAGAGAGCATCACCACAACTATCGAAGGCAGAGAGCGCTATTCGGTGAATGTGCGTTATGCCCGTGAATTTCGCGATGACATTGAAAAATTAAAGCGCGTGCTGGTGCCTACGATGTCGGGTGCGCAGGTGCCATTAGCCCAACTTGCCGATATACGCTTAGCATTAGGGCCGGCAATGATTAGGAATGAAAATGGGCTTTTAAGCGGTTACGTCTATGTTGATATGGCAGGCCGTGATATCGGCAGCTATGTGCGGGATGCCAAAAAAGCTGTAAGGCAAAATGTCAAACTTCCGGTTGGTTATGCAATAACGTGGAGTGGCCAATATGAATATATGCAAAGAGTTAAACAGCGTTTAGGAATTCTAATTCCTGCTACGCTCTTGATTATTTTCTTGGTTTACTATTTTAATTTCAAGTCCATAGCTTCTACTCTGTTTATTATGTTGGCGATGCCATTTACCGCGATTGGCGCGATCTGGAGTATTTTTTTATTGAGGTTTAATATGTCTATCGCCGTCTGGGCAGGCATGATGGAGGTGGTAGGCATTGGGGCTGCGCTGTGCGCGCTTATCACTACGTTTATCCGCGCAGAATGGGATAAGGCTACTGCTGAGGGTAAGCAGATAAAAACCATGGATGGCCTTTATAAGATTGTTGCTGAAGGTTCAGGAAGGGCGCTGCGGCCTGCGATGATGACGTGCTCTGCGGACATCTTAGGGCTCATGCCTGCGATGTTTGCGACAGGCATTGGCGCTGAATTCTTGAAACGCTATACTGCTCCTATAATCTTTGGGTTATTCAGCGCGCTTGTTTTATCGCTTGTGGTGATTCCGGTTTGTTATATACTATGGAAAGGGGACTTTGGGATATTGCGGAATAAAAATACCAAAGCATAATCAAAATAAGGAGGAACTATGGTTAAAATAATACTAGTGTTAACAATTGGCGTGTTGATGCTGCTGGGGTTAGGTTCTGCGGTATGCGCTGCGAAGTATGAGAAGGCATCTGAATCTCAGGAACCAGCGCAAACATATACTGAACAAAATATAGAGCCCGTTGGAGAGGCCAAGGAGGAAAAAGACGATACCGAAGCATTTAATGTCGGCAATAAAATCTGTCCGGTTTCCGGGGAAAAGGTTGGCCAGGCAGGCATGGAACCAGTAACGTTTGAATATGAAGGGAAAATCTTCAACTTCTGCTGCGCGGCATGTATTGATGAATTCAAAAAAGACCCGAGCAAATATATTCAAAAGGTAGAAGAAGAGCTCATGGGTGAGCCTCAACAAAAATCAGGCCACGATTCACACGAGGGGCATAGCGATTATTAGGCAGAGCGCTGACAGCTAAATGAAAAGAGTAAGAAGAATACTGAGTAGTTTTCGCACGAGAGTCACGGTAGTATTAATACTTTCTTTGCTTTTTGTGATGTGCCTGAGCAACTTTTTAATTTACCGTTTCAGCCTAAGGACTCAGTTTAACCAGTTGCGCGAGCGGTTGATGATGATTGCCCAGACTGCAGCGCTTAATATCGACGGCGATCTTTTAATGCAGGTCCCGCTTTCAAAAGAAGGGGTTGAGACTGATGCCTATAAAACTATTGCCCAGCAACTAAAGAGGATTAAAGATGCTAATATGCGCATCAGTTATATCTATACCATGGTAAAAACCAGTGAACCAGGGTATTTGCAGTTTGTAGTTGACCCTGAGCCGGTGACGCGCCAAGCTGATAAACGGCTGCTGACAAGTTATCCTGGCGATCGCTATGATGCCCGTCCTTTCCCAGAAATGGTAAAGGCTTTGAAAGAGGCCTCTGCAGATAAAGCTTTAGGACGAGATGCCTGGGGAGTGATTCTTTCTGGCTACGCGCCTATACGTAATTCCGCAGGAACGCCCGTGGCTCTTTTGGGTGTGGATATGCTCGCAGAAGATGTGTATGCTGCGCAGCGGGAAGTCAACCGACGCGCACTCGTGGTGTTGGCTATCGGGATTCTCGTTTCCATCGGTTTTGGCTTGTTACTTTCCCATAGCATAACTGAACGCATTGAAAAACTTGTCGAGGCTACGCGTCATATAGCAGCAGACGATTTATCCTATAAGGTTCGGCTTGACGGTCATGACGAAATTGCAGAATTGGCAGATTCGTTTAATAGTATGGCGACCAGCCTTGCTGAATCGCGCACAAAATTGCATGATTATTTTTACCGCGTGGTGCAATCGTTGGTCAGGATATTAGAAGCCAAGGATACGTATACCCAAGGCCACTCTGAGCGCGTTTCAGAGTACGCGCAGAAAATTGCCCAAGCCATGGGATTTACACAGGAGAAAGTAGAGTTAGTGCGTCGAGCAGCAGAGCTTCATGATATTGGCAAGCTGGTTATCCATGAGAACATCCTTAATAAAAAGGGAAAATTAACAGAAGAAGAATGGAAGATCATACGCGAGCATCCAGTGGTGGGAGAAGAGATCTTAAAGCCGGTGTTGGTTGAGTCAGAGATGCTGACGATCATTCGTTCCCATCATGAGCGTTGCGATGGGATGGGATATCCCGATAAGCTTAAGGGAGACCAGATTAATATATTTTCTCAGATTATTGCGGTCGCAGATTCTTTTGACGCCATGGTTTCTTCGCGGGCGTATCGACCGCCCTTAAGCAAGGAAGAGGCGATAGGTGAGTTACAACGTAATTGCGGGACACAATTTAATACCCAGGTAGTGAATGCATTCTTACGGGTTGTTTAAATTATAAATCAAGCAGGAAAGGGATAGGAATGGCCAATTTTTCATTTGATATTGTTTCTGAGGTTGATTTACAGGAAGTGGATAATGCGGTTAATCAGGCAATCAAAGAGTTGGGGCAACGCTTTGATTTTAGGAATAGCAAGGCTTCAATAGTCTTTGATCGTAAAGAAAAAAAGATTACCCTGACTGCCGACGATGATTTCAAGTTGCGCGCGCTGACCGATATTCTGGCAACTCGTTTGAGCAAACGCAGCGTTTCTCTTAAGGCCTTCAAGTTCAATGAGCCCAAAAAAGCGTTTGAAGGATACCTCCGTCAGGAAGCAGAGATTTGCATGGGAATCGACAAGGAGAAAGCCAAGGAGTTGGCAGGTATCATCAAGGGGCTCGGGTTAAAAGTGCAAACTCAAATTGAAGGCGAAAAGATTAAGGTAAGCTCACCTAAGAAGGATGAACTACAGGCTGTGATTGCGCATCTTAAGGGCCTAGATTTTTCGTTGCCCCTTAGTTTCAATAATTATCGTTAAATTCCTTCTTTTTACGCAGCACTCCCCTCTCAATACTCAATGCTAATAATTATTGACACAAGGGCAATTCATGGTAAACTTGTTATGAACAGGTGTTCATAACAACAGGAAGTGTTATGCGTCCAAAAAAGACACGCTGGATCAATTGTGTCCCGGGGGAGCGTTGTTTTAAACCTTTGTGCAAGCCTCTGAGTGCATCAGAAACGGTTTATGTAACGCTTGATGAATTTGAGGCAGTGCGTCTTGCTTGCCTTGAGGGACTTGAGCAGGTAGACGCTGCAAAGTTAATGAGGATTTCTCGGCCAACATTTTCCCGTATGCTCACTTCAGCTCAGAAAAAGATTGCAGACGGGTTAGTTAATATTAAAGCAATCAGGATTGAGGGTGGATGTTGTAAAATTAAGGTACATCATCGTAAAGGAGGTAAGTATGGAAAAAAGAAATGAGGAGAAACAAAAAAATAAGGGTTTTTTTGCTAGGATGATCGAAAAATTGGATAAGAAGCTGGAAAGCAAAGCAAAGGAAAGTACATGTTGTTGTAGGAAGGATAAAGATCCGTCATGCTGCAGTTAATCGTAGATTGGTTCGCATATTCTTTGTTGAAGCTGAATCCACAGGCACGATGGGCTCAAGCAGTGAACTTTTTTATGTATGATTCAATAAAGATCATCGTGCTTTTATTTATTCTGATCTTTGTTGTTGGTGTTGTGAGAACGTATCTGCCCAAGCAAAAGGTCAGGCAGTGGATGAGCAGGAGGGGTATTGCGGGAAACGTGTTTGCATCATTCTTTGGCGCAATCACGCCTTTCTGTTCCTGTTCTTCAATTCCGCTATTTTTTGGTTTCATAGAAGCAGGAATTCCGCTTGGAATATCATTTTCATTTTTAATTACCTCTCCTTTAATTAATGAATATCTAGTGATATTAATGCTGGGTTTTTTTGTTTGGAAAATTACCGTTTTGTATGTATTAAGCGGCTTAATTATCGGGATTTTGTCTGGCTTGATATTG
>JAGOIJ010000119.1 GCA_017995695.1 Candidatus Omnitrophota bacterium
AGTTGGAAAGATGGCGAAAGCGCCCTTCAATAGTAGCGGCCCACCCATCACTAAAAAAATAATGCAGGCCACCGCCCCCGTATTCGATAAAATTAAACTGCGTGCCCTGCTCAATGGTGTGCTGGGTCATATAAACCATCCCGCACGCAACTTTTAGGTAAGGCTGTAATGCCCATGTATCCGGAAAAATGCCAGCTTTGACCGCAAAGGCATTGCCTATCTCAACGTTGGGATCGGGATTAATGACTGTTGAAATAAAAGGTTCCAGTTGAAACTGGACCAACATAGGAGGATCAATATTTAATTTCTTGATTAAAGGCTTAAGGTCAAGATCAATATCCACAATCAGCGGCACCATCTCATAATCTTCCTGGGGGGTCTTAAGATTGCCGCTGGCATAGCCGCTCAATACCTCTATGCCGCTTATCCACTCTGAAACCTCTGCCTGCGCAAATGATACGATGCCGAAGATACAAAGAACGCTAACAACAAAGAGCACACTTACGCGCGAATGCTTTTTCATTACACTTCCCTCCTTGTTTTCATGTTCTTAGTTATATACTATTTATTTTTTAGTGTCAATTAAATTCGCTTCGTCGCATGTCATTGCGAGGGACGACGTCTTGTGTCATTGCGAGGAGCGAAGCGACGAAGCAATCCCTTGAGATTGCTTCGCCCCTGTGGGGCTCGCAATGACACGAATAGTCTTACTACCGTTGGTTAAATCCGCGTAAGGCCTTTTCGATAACCGCAACCATTGTGTTAACATCAATAGGTTTAGTGATGTAATCAACCACGCCCAGCTTAAAAGCCTTCAGCTTATCAGTTTCTTTGTCCAGGGCAGATATAATTACAATGGGTATTTTACTTCCCACCGGGTCATTATTCAGCGCCTCACACGCTTCAATCCCTCCCATCGAGGGCAGCAAGAGATCAAGCAAGATTACGTCAGGGCAAAAACGATTTACCTCTGCGACAATATTCTCAGCGCTATTTAACGTAAGCACTTCAAAATTCTTCGTTGCTTCAAGATTCAATTTTACAATCTTAAGAAAATGCTCTTCATCATCCACGACCATAACTCTTTTTTTCGCCATATGCAACTCCTTAATGATTAAGCATTATCGACAACGTCGGCAATGTCTCGCTCGCCTTTCAAGATAACAAAGAATCCTGCACTTTTAAACCAATGCTGATCTTGGTGCCAATGTTTTCTTGGCTCGCTATTTCAATAAATCCTTTATGCATCTCAACAATATTTTTGATAACCGACAATCCCAATCCCGTGCCCTGCCGCGGCCCTTTTGTAGTAAAGAAAGGATCAAAGACCTTGATTAAGTTCTGCGCAGCAATGCCCGTGCCAGTATCTTCTATTTCAACAATCACCATGTCCTCGTTTAGTTGGAAGTATTCGCCGCCTTTACGTACCGCGGATTCGCCAACAGCATAGAACTTTTTACTCATCGTGCGGATTCGTAAATTCCCTCCTTGCGACATCGCCTGAATTGAATTTAAAAAGATATTAATAAATACCTGTTCCATCTTTTTCCTGTCTATGGCAATCGCTGGCAGGCCTTCGCTTAGCTCCTTAATGATCACAATCTTTTCTTTAAGTAACGTGTAAGGGATTAATGCCAGCGAACCGCGCACTACCGCATTAATGTCGACGAGCTCAAGATTTAATTTTGTCACGCGGGAAATATCCATAAGGGCGCTCACAATGCCATCAGCGCGTTCAATATTGTGCTTCACAATATCAAGGAGCTCGGTTGCATCCCGTTCCTGGCTTAATCTGTTCTCAAGATAATTGATGCTCTGCAAAATAATCGCCAAAGGATTCTTTACTTCGTGGGCAACGCCGGAGGCAAGCTGGCCGATTGCCTTAAACTTTTCCGCTTCGATCAAATGGTCCTGCGTTTCTTTTAGCTGCGAATACGCTAAACGCAACGCCTCTTCTGTTTGTTTACGCTCGATAATGCCCGCTATAATATTGGCGATTGCATAGAGCAATTCTTTTTCGCGGGACGTACTAGCATGGCCTTCCTGGAGGTATAGATTTATGACGCCTAAAACTTTTTTGCCTTCAAGAATAATCGGAACGCAATAATGGCCATGCGCAGGCATGCCTTGATAGGTGCGGGTATGGCGGGAATCAACTGTTTCAGAAAAAACGATTTCTCCAAGCAACGCAGCGCGGCCGCATAAACATTGATCTAAAGGAACGAGAGCGCACAGTTTTTGCACTTCGCCAGATAATCCTCTCTGCGTCGCTAAACGAAGCGATTTTGCATCTTCGCCCATAAGGAAAATTGCGCCCCTTGGTTCTAATTCAAGCCAGGGGATGCTAATAATACGCTCCAGGATCTTAGGTAATATTTCCTGCAGAGGCATATCAGCGAGCGATATTTTAAGTAATTCATTAATAATGCTTTGAATCTGATAATTATACTTGAGGCCTTCTTCAGCCCTGCGGCGGCCGTAAATCATTTCGTTAAAGGCAAAGGCAAGCTGCCCAACTTCATCGCCTGAGGTAACCTCAACTTTTTGATTAAGATTGCCGGAGGCAATAGTCTTGGCGGCGGCAGTCAACGAAAGGATAGGACGCGTGATGGTGGCAGAAATGATGAGGCCCGAGGCAATGCTTGCCACTATCAAAATAATGCTACTGACAACAAACAAAAGAATAATTCTATCAACGAATGCCTGGGCGTTTCTTTCTTTCTTGGCAATTTCACCACGTATCAGCTTAGCAGTAGTATTGATCTGCGACGTAAATTCTTTCTGTAATACCTTTGTTGTATCGATAACCAGTTTCAGTCCCGAAGGATTATCTCCAGAAAATATGTCAGGGACATATTCGGTTTCAAGAATAGTTTTATAGAATTTAACCCACGTTTCTTGCGCCGAAATCAACGATTGGGCAACGGTATCATTGCCTTGTACGCGTTCCACAAGTTCAATCGCGGCGTCAAATTCTTTATTGGTAGTCAAGCTAATGTTGATAATATCCTGCTTGATCCGGGTCAACTCGGTGAGTTCTTCAACGGAAAGCATGCTTGCCGTCATTACCCTTATCTCAGATAAATTATTCTGCAGGAGGGCAATCTTTTCAAGCATGTCATGGTGCTTACGAACCTGGCTATAAAGAGGGCTTCCTATCTTTGTTTGATTTAACGCATATACCGCGCAGTAAATAAGAGCGAGCAAGCCAATGCTACCTATCCCGATAAGCAGCATTAACTTTTGTTTCAGCTTAAAACGAGCAAAGAGCACGTATTGCTTCTCCCTTATATACGTTGCATGACCTTACTAAAGATACCTAAGGATCCTTTTTAGAATCACATCGGCTGCTTCTCGATCGCTCATCACGCCAACGCGCACTTCTATTTTCGAAGAAGCGCCGGTAATTCTTCGAACATCAATCCATACTTCCTTACCATCGGTATATTTACTTTTTAATTGTGTCACTGCATCTTCCCTGGTTTCCTTGATGAGATCAAGCTTCAGAGAGGTTAGCGCCTTCTTTGCCGCAGCAATAGTCCGCTCATAAGGAGCCTGCACTTCCTGGGTCAATTTTCCTGAAAGCCACGCTGCAGTACCTGCCCCACCTGCTGCGCCAGCCAAAATAGCAATACAACCATAGGCATTCACCAATAACCAAGCAGCGATAACAATTAAAATTAGTTTTTGCTTCATCACTCCTCCTCTTTAGACAATCTTAGTAACATTAAAATGCACACTCAACACTCAATTTTCAATGCATTACCACATATGAGTGTATTGTACTTCCTGGCATAGAGTTGTCAAGGTTAAAGTCAGGCTTTTTTCTTGACTGCGTATCTTTTTCGTGTAGAATATCTCTACTATTCCCCCGTAGCTCAGCTGGTAGAGCGAGTGGCTGTGCACGAGGAGCGAAGCGACGAGTGCAAAAGTTATCGCAACGCTCCTTAAGCATGAAGGGAGGTTGACAACTTGGCAAAGCAAGATACGCGGACATACAAAGATCGCCGCCAATATTTGATTGCCGCTGTGCAGAAAAGACGCAAGAAAATTAGACAGATGGCAGTTGAATATAAAGGTGGCAGATGCGGAATGTGTGGATATGATCGCTGTATTGAAGCTTTAGAGTTCCACCATACTGATTCTTCTGGCAAAGACTTTAGTATTTCCGAAAAAGGTTATACAAGAAGTTGGGAAAGAGTCCGAGAAGAATTAGATAAATGTATGATACTCTGTGCCAATTGTCACCGCGAACTTCATGCTCAAAGCGCAGCTTCCACGGGAAACCGTGGTTGAAACTGCAGGAGAATTGCTGGAAGCCCAAACGCAAAATCGTGGGTAATCAGCAGCCGAGCCCGCCAATGTTCGTAGTGGGAAGGTTCAGAGACTATGCACCTGCTGCCGTAACGTAAAGTGCGACGGTAAAGATATAGTCCGCGTCCGAAAGTAATTTCGGGTCACGTGTAACCACCAGGTCCGAGGTTCGAGTCCTCGCGGGGGAGTTAAATAAAAAGCCCAACCAGAATACAGAGTTGGGCTTTTTTCTTTTCGGAAAGCGAGGACGAGAACCGAAGGTGAGCGACCGAGCGAAGCGAGGGAGTGGTTGAGTCTGCCAAAGGCAGACGAAACCATCCTCGCGGGGGAGCCATCTTTCATAACCCGTTGCGACAGCAATTTTTGTTGCAGCGGGTTTTTGTTTATCTTATAATGCACTAAAGGAGGAAAATTATATGAATAGAATATCAGGAATAATGTTATTGAATAATACCCTTGCTTGCATATCGGTGATTTTATTGATAATTTACCTGACTAAAAAGAACCGACATCTTGCGATATTCTTCTTCTGTGCTGCTGTAAACTTAATTTTATTTGCACACGTATTAATAAAATTACCGAGAACTTCTCCTATGGGTTGGATACTATGGATTATTATATGGGTTTTGCTTACCTTTGGCGTTATTAATCTCATAAAAGGATTAAAAAGTAAGAAGACGTAAGGAAAAATTGAAGCGTCGGTCAAGAAATGGCTACAAGTCGTTTCTTCCCGTGAGCCGTTCTCTTGATTAGAAACTCAAACTCATCGATAAAAGCGGTTTGAAGAGAGAACGTATCGGGGAGCCAAAATTGGCCCAGCGGTTTTTGCTGGGCCGTTTTATTTTGGCGACCGTTTCCGCGAGGACGAGAACCGAGGACCTAAAAGGGAGATTATTAAGAGGGGAAAACCGTTC
>JAGOIJ010000120.1 GCA_017995695.1 Candidatus Omnitrophota bacterium
TTTCAAAAAGAGGATGAAGCGTATGCCTTGCGTCCGGAAGGCACTGCTTCTGTGGTGCGCGCGTATATCGAGAATGCGCTTGATAAAACCCAGGGATTTGCTAAGCTGTTTTACTTGGGACCTATGTTTAGGCGCGAGCGTCCGCAAAAGGGAAGGTTGCGTCAGTTCCATCATATCGGCTGTGAGGCCATTGGGTCGCTTGAGCCCGATCTTGATGTTGAAGTTATCGCTTTAGCAGTTGCTTTGCTTGAAGGTTGTTCTGTGCAGGATTTTAGCTTAAAACTCAATAGCTTGGGTTGTCAATCAGATAAGCAGCGGTTTACCAGTAATCTGCGCAGTTCACTTGAGGATAAAAAGCTTCAGCTTTGTCCTGATTGTCAGAATCGCTTGGAGCAGAATCCGTTGCGTATTCTTGATTGCAAGCAGGAGAATTGTAAGCGCGTGGTTGATACCCTCGCGATAAAGGATAATATTCTTTGCGCTGATTGTCAGGCGCATTTCACCCGGGTCAGAAAAGGGCTGGATGCGTTACATATAGCTTATCAGGTTGTCCCTCAATTGGTCAGGGGGCTTGATTATTATACTGGAACAGTTTTTGAGTTAGCTCACCCAGGATTAGGCAGTCAGGATGCCTTGGGCGCAGGAGGTCGGTACAATAATCTGGTGCAAGAGTTAGGCGGTCCTGCTGTCGGCGCTGTTGGTTTTGCATTAGGGGTAGAACGACTTTTGCTTGTTGCCCGTCCGCAGACTGCTTTGGAAAATCTTCAATCCTTAGTGTATGTTATCAGTCTTGGGGATGAGGCAAAGGAATTTAGCGTTGTATTGTTGTCTCAGTTGCGCAAGGCCGCTATTGCCTGTGATACTGATTATGAGAAGAAATCATTAAAGGCAGCAATGCGCAAGGCCAATGACGTGCAGGCGCGTTTTGTTGTTATCATCGGCGATGATGAATTGCAAAAGAAGGTTGTGACGGTAAAAGACATGCGTTCAAGCACGCAAGAAGAAGTCGCTTTGTCAAGCATCGTTGATTACCTAAAACAAAAGACCGGATAAAGAAGGTAATGTTCGGCGTAAACTTATGCTAAAAACTCATACCTGTGGTGAATTAAAAGCAAGTGATATTGGCAAGACAGTAACGCTTTGCGGTTGGGTGGCGACGCGCCGCGATCATGGCAAGCTTGTGTTTATTGATCTGCGTGATCGGCAAGGGCTTACGCAGGTTGTTTTCATTCCGAAAGAATCCGGCGACGCCTATAGCAAAGCGCAGGAGTTACGTAGCGAGTTTGTGATTAAGCTCACCGGCGTTGTGAACGCTCGGCCTAAGGGCACGGTGAATGCGAAACTCGTAACCGGCGAGATCGAGATCTTGGCTAAGGAGCTCGAAGTTTTAAATCCGAGCCTAACGCCTCCTTTTGACCTCGGAGATCACCTTGAGGTTACCGAAGATATGCGGCTTAAATACCGGTATCTTGATTTGCGCAGAAGGACGGTCTTGCAAAATTTTATTTTGCGCCATAAGCTCTATCAGGTTATCCGCACGTTTCTCGATAAAGAAGGGTTTTTGGAGTGCGAAACGCCTTTACTGACGAAATCAACCCCTGAAGGCGCCCGTGATTATCTGGTTCCTTCAAGGGTCAACCCCGGGGCATTTTATGCCTTGCCGCAGTCGCCGCAATTATTCAAACAGATTTTAATGGTCTCTGGTTTTGAGAAATATTATCAGATCGCCAAATGCTTCCGCGACGAGGATCTGCGCGCGGATCGGCAGCCTGAATTTACCCAGCTTGATATCGAGATGTCGTTTATCAACGAAGAGGATATTTTTGCGCTTACGGAAAAGCTTATGCGGCAACTCATGCAGGAGCTTAAAGGCATCGAGATCGCTATTCCTTTTCCGCGCATAACATTCGCCGAGGCGCAAGCGCGTTTTAAAACCGATAAGCCGGATCTACGTCAAGAGCTTAAGTCTGAATTTGCGTTTGCCTGGGTGGTCGATTTTCCTCTATGTAAGTATAACGAACAAGAAAAGCGTTGGGAAAGCGAGCATCATCCTTTTACCGCGCCGCATCCCGATGATCTTGGTTTGCTGACGAGTGATCTGGGTAAGGTGCGTTCGCGTTCGTACGATTTAGTGTTGAATGGCGTTGAGCTCGGTTCCGGATCGATCAGGATTCATAGTCAGCCGTTACAGGAAAAGATATTTGAGATTATCGGTATTAACCAGGATGAGGCGCGCACGCGTTTCGGATTCTTGTTAGAAGCATTTCAATTTGGGGCGCCTCCGCATGGCGGCGTAGCTTTTGGTTTAGATAGATTTCTATCCATTCTTGCAGGCGAGGAAAGTATTCGCGATGTTATTCTTTTCCCAAAGACTTCGGCTGCGTTTTGTCCCTTGACCTCTGCTCCTTCGGGAGTAGATGAAAAACAGTTACGGGAATTAGGTATAAGCGTAAAAAAGAAACCATAAGCATAATTTTTAACAGAGGAGGATGTATGGTTAGGATAATGGGATTGTTAGCAATAGCATTAGTTTCAGTCAGCGCATTAACAGGATGTACGGTGCGTACGTATCCTTTGACACGCGACAGGATTGATCAGGATTTAACCGCAGGTAATCGTGGATTTGTTCAGGGTACGCCTTCCTTGGAAGAAAAAGAGCGTAAGACTACGCGTCAGACACGCGTATTTGAGATTGAATTAGGCCGTCCGCTTAAACTTCAGGCTTGCGCTGATGGAAGCGCAGCGTGTGCTGATGCAAGTTCTGCCAGCGGTATGCAGCAGTCATCATCTGCGATGCTTGAGGATTCATCCGCGGGTGAAGTGAGCGCAGTTCGTTATGAGCAGTATACCGTGGCCAAGGGCGATACCCTGCAGAAGATTTCAAATAAGTTTTTCGGAACAACCAAGAAGTGGCAAAAAATTTATAATGCTAACCAGGATATTCTTAAAGGGCCGGATAAGCTTTATCCCGGACAAGTTATTAATATCCCCGTTGATGGTTCAGACAGTTCCGTAAGGGGCCTTAAATAGCGTTATTGTTAAGTGGGGATGGAAAAATTAATTAAGATTCAATCTCACCAGGAAGTCCAAGATCTCTTTGGTCCGCGCGATGAGAATATTACCTTACTTGAGAAAAAGTTTAAAGTCAAGGTTACTGCTCGTTCCGGCCACCTTAAAATCTCAGGTTCTGCTGTCCAGGTTAAGAAGGCGCAGGAGCTTATTGAAACATTCTTAAGCGCTGCGCGCTCCGGTCAACGGACGCTCAATAAGGCTGATTTTGGGCATTTCATTAATCAAGGGAGCAGCGCGATTGATCCGTCGGCGCGGGTGGATTTCCGGGAGGTAAGCGTTACGCGCTTATCGAGCGGAAAAGAAGTTGGCCCGCGCACTAAGGGCCAAGTTGAGTATGTGGCGGCGATCAAGGAATTTGATATAGTATTTGGCATTGGCCCTGCAGGAACCGGCAAGACGTATTTAGCAATGGCTTGCGCAGTTGAGGCGCTGAAGAAGCAAGAAGTGCGCCGCATCATCTTAACGCGCCCTGCGGTTGAGGCAGGGGAGTCTTTGGGATTTCTGCCCGGGACTATGCAAGAGAAAATTTCTCCGTATCTGAGGCCTTTATATGATGCTTTGTATGATATGATGGAGGCCGAGCGTATTGAGAAATATCTGGAGACCGGCATTATCGAGGTTGCTCCTCTTGCGTATATGCGCGGCAGGACCTTGAATGACGCTTTTATTGTTCTTGATGAAGCGCAGAACTGTACCGCTGAACAGATGAAGATGTTTTTAACGCGTCTTGGATTTGATTCTAAAGCAGTCATTACTGGTGATATGACGCAAAGTGATTTACCCGATGGCAGGCCTGTTGGCCTGTTGCAGGCTAAGGATATTCTAGGTGTAATCGAGGGTATCCGCTTTATCTATTTCACCGGTTTCGATGTTGTACGGCATCCTCTTGTGCAAAGGATTATTGAGGCTTATGATAAAACAGGGCGTGATAAGTAGGATCTCGTTTTTGGCCGCAGGGTTGGTCATCTTTCTCGTCGGTTTCTTCTTGTTGCTCAATCTTGTTATCCCTGCTTTTCTGGTGTTGGTGCTGGCGTACCTTGCGCTTAAGAACCATGAGACAAAAAGCTACACATTCTTGCATCTTGCGTTCTTGTTTTTGATGAACTTCAGCATCGGGTATTTCATTATGATGCACGACCTGCCTATCTATTACATCCCTTTTGCTGTCATCCCGATGCTTGCTTGTATTTTATTCAATGACCTTGAGATCGCGCTTTTGCTTTCGCTTACCTCGAGCATTTCAATCGTTTCCGTGAAAAGCGATCATCTTGCCTTAAGCGTCTTTCTGTTTACCAGCGGCTTGTTTGCCAGCTTGTTAGTGTATGGCGCCCGCCGCAGGATTACGTTGATCCGCGCCGGTTTTAGCATCGGGGCGATGCAAATGCTTTTGTTCTTTTTTCTTAATAGTTTCAGGATCGGTCACCTTGAGCCATTTTTGTGGTTTGCCGTCAATGGCGTGGTGTCTAGCATCATTGTCGTTGGGGCGTTGCGCATCTTTGAATACTTGTTTGATACTATGACGAACTTTACCTTGCTTGAGCTGGCGGATTTTAATCATCCTCTGCTGCAGCGCATGACCCTGGAGGCGCCGGGCACGTATCATCACAGTCTTGTGGTCGGTAACCTCGCAGATGCTGCCAGCAGGGTAGTAGGAGCTAATGCCCTTTTAGCGAGGATCGGTGCCTATTACCACGACATCGGTAAGCTTCAGAAGCCTCATTATTTTAGCGAGAATCAATCGCTTTCTGAAAGCAGGCATGATTCATTGTCTGCCACGATGAGCAAGTTGGTGATTATGAACCACGTTAAAGAAGGCGTTGAATTGGCCCAAAAATACAAACTGCATAAAAATATCATTGATTTTATTAATCAGCACCACGGGACGAGCCTGGTGTATTATTTTTACCGACGGGCGTTAGAAAACCTCGAAGGCACGGGCCAGCAGGTTGAGGAGGAGGGGTTTCGTTACCCTAACAAATGCAGGATACCATGGACGACATACAGAAACGTTTCGTAGTGTGGATTGGTGCGATAGGTCTTGGCATTACGGATTGCCGCATCAGTTGAAACAATCACATCGCCGATAAGCGCCTGCCTCGTGTTAGCTAAGGTAAAGGCGAGAACATCAGTTGAACCC
>JAGOIJ010000004.1 GCA_017995695.1 Candidatus Omnitrophota bacterium
AAGTTGAGGATATCATGCGCAAAGGCTCTGCTAACCCTGTGGTAGGAGCTAACAAGAAAATTTCCGAAGTTTTAGTTACGATTACGCGTTGCCGTGCAGGTAGCGCGGCAGTTATTAACGCCAAGGGTGCGTTAATCGGTATTTTTACCGATGGAGATTTGCGCAGACACCTTGAGGTTGATCCGGATCTTTCGCATCGAAAGGTCCAGGATGTTATGACGAAGAATCCGGTTTCCGTGCGGCAGGAGATGTTGGCGGCAGAAGCAATGCGCATCCTCAAAGAGAAACGCATCGATGAAGTTCCGGTCGTTGATGCGCTCAACCGGCCGGTTGGATTGTTGGATGTGCAGGATATTTTAAGGGTAGGAATTGTATAGTTTACTAATATATGTTTGAATTAAAAGAAGACTTAAAAGCAAAAGCTGCGAAAATAAAAATATTGCTGCTCGACGTTGACGGCGTGCTTACCGATGGTCGTATCGTCTATGATTCGCGCGGCCATGACATGAAATTTTTTGACGTGCATGACGGTATGGGGGTATACTTGCTCAAAAAGGCAGGCATTCCGACGATCTTGATTACGGCAAAAGGCTCTCGCGCCATCCGACCGCGCGCAAAGGATATGCGCGTGGATGGGGTATTCGCTGATGTCTCGCCTAAAACGATTGCCTTAACAAAGATTATGAAAAAGTATGGGGTTAAGAAAGAGGAGATTTGTTTTGTGGGCGATGATTTGGTGGATCTTTGTATGATGAAAAGCGTGGGATTCCCCATTGCAGTTTTTAACGCCTGCCCTGAAATAAAGCAATCAGCCGGTTATATTACGTTGCGGGAAGGCGGGCGCGGAGCAGTGCGCGAAGTAGCAGAGCTTATCTTAAAGGCTAAGGGGCTTTGGCAGGAGGCAGTGAAGGCGTATGATGCGTAAAATAGTGTTGACAAGCATTGCGATCGTTGTTATTCTAACATTTTTTGTTGAAGTGGGTTTGGCTGAACCGGCTAAGTCTAAGAAGAAGGCAGGTGGGAAGAATATTCCCGTCAGCAATGCTACGGCTGAGGCTGACCAGCAGATGACTGATTTTTCTTTGGCTGGTTATGGCGAAAAAGGAGCCAAAAGCTGGGATCTTTCCGGCGAGAATGCCGATATCTTTGATAATGTAGTGCGGCTTAGTAATGTGACGGGAAACCTTTATGGCGATGAGCAGATTAAGCTTACCGCTGATAAAGGAGATTTTGATAAAATCGAAGGCAAGGTGCACCTGGAGGATAACGTTATTATCGCCACTTCCGCCGGCACAAAAATGACGACAGATTCGCTGGATTGGGATAGGAAAAATGAGGTTGTCTCAACCGACGACCCGGTCAATATTTCTCGCAATAATATGATTACTACTGCCATGGGCGTGGTGGGCCAGCCGAGCCTAAACAAGGTTACATTGGGCAAAGATGTTGAAGTTAATATTCTTCCTTCTCCCGAGGGATCATCTTCGCCGGGAATAAAAGATAAGATCGTGATCACCTGCGATGGTCCGCTTGAGATAGATTATCAGAATAATGTTGCGGTTTTTAAGAATAATGTGAAAGTTGATGCTGAAGATAGGCAGATTTACAGCGATATCATGGAAGTGTATTTTATCAGCGGGCAGCATGAGCAGGCGCCTGCAGCAGATGCCGCTGCCAATCCCATGGCTGGCTCGCGTATTGATAGGATTGTTTCGCGCGGCAACGTTAAGATAGTCAGCGGGGAAAATGTTTCTTACAGCGACGAGGCAGTGTATACGGCGGTAAACAAAAAGATTGTTTTAAGCGGTAAACCGCGTCTGGTTATCCAAGCGACAGGAGAAGGCAATGCACCTTTTGGAAACTAAAGATCTGCGCAAGAGCTATGACGGCAGAGAGGTTGTCAGGGGCGTTGATATTCTTGTTAAGCGTGGTGAGATCGTTGGACTCTTGGGTCCCAATGGCGCAGGCAAGACCACAACCTTTTATATGATTGTCGGAGCGATACCTCCCAATCAAGGAAAAATTGTTTTTGATAATTATGATATTACGGCTTTGCCGATTCATGAGCGGGCGCGTTTTGGCATTGGGTATCTTTCCCAGGAGCCATCGATTTTTAGAAAGCTGACGGTTCAAGAAAATATTGAGTCTATTCTGGAAACATTGCCATTAGCAAGGGCCGAGAGGAAACGAAGGCTTGCCAGTCTCCTTGAAGAATTAAGTATTGCGCATTTAGCTAAGCATAAGGCGTTTACTCTTTCGGGAGGAGAGCGGCGCAGGCTTGAGATTACCCGCGCTTTGGTGACAAACCCGTCGTTCATACTTTTGGATGAGCCGTTTTCCGGCATCGATCCTATTGTGGTGAATGAGGCTCAAGAGATTATCAAGAGCTTGCGCGAAAAAGGCCTGGGAATTTTATTGACTGATCATAATGTCAGGGAGACGCTTTCAATAACTGATCGTGCCTATTTAATTGCCGATGGCAAGATTCTTATTTCAGGCACAGCGCAGGACCTAATTAATAACCCCAAGGCAAGGCAGATTTACCTGGGTGAGCGGTTTTCTATGTAACGAAGTGCATTAAACTTGATTGTTTGGTAATCAGGCGTGGGTGCAAAACAAGATACGAACAGAATTGAGGTTAACAACATGAAGGCTGAAGTAAAGAAATTGGAAGGTACCAAGCGGGAATTAAGTATTGAAGTAGGCAAAGATATCGTCAAAAAGAAATTCGAGGATGTTTTTGTCAGGATTAGCAAAGAGGCAAAAGTTCCCGGCTTTAGGCCGGGGCATGCCCCGCGCGACATACTGGAAAAACATTTTTCCCAAGATGCGCATCAGCAGGTGCTCAAGGAGTTGATCCCGGATATCTATCATCAGGCTATTGAGCAGGAGAAGCTGGACGTGATTGAGCTGCCCGAGATCTCAGATGTAAAACTTGATCGGGAAAATCTTTCTTTTAAGGCGAAAGTTGAGGTAAGCCCGGAGTTTGACCTTAAAGAATATAAAGGAATTGCGGTTACCTATGCGCCTATCAGTGTTTCGCCTGAAGAGATAAAACGCAGCATCGATTCTTTTAAAGAATCCCGCAAGATCGACACTATTGACGATAGTTTTGCGCGTGGCCTGGGGTATCCAAGTGTCGCGCAGCTTGAGAAAGCGATTGAGAGCCAGCTCTACCTTAAAAAGGAGAATGCCCAGCGGCAGGATATCGAACAGCAGATTTTGAATTTCTTGCTTAAGGATATCACTGCGCCTATGCCTCAATCACTGATTGAGCGTCAACTGCAGGAGATGCTTAGGCAGGCAAAGGTAGATTTGGCGTTGCGCGGCGTTCCTCGGGAAAAAATCGACGCGCAGGATGCCGAGCTGTTAAAAGAGATGCGTCCTGAAGCTGAACGGCAGGTTAAGGTGTATCTGTTGTTATCGCAGATTGCCAAAAAAGAAGCTATGGCTATCGACGATCATATGCCTGGCCGCGTCATGGAATTTTTACTGAAGGAAGCTACTTGGAAAGAAAGCAGCAAGTAGCGAGTAGTAGCTGCGCTACTATATTTTCTACTCAATACTTAATACACAATACTTAATACTTAATAACAAGGAGGTGTTTCGATGACAGTAAGAAATCAGACCTTAGTCCCGATGGTTATTGAACAGACCTCGCGCGGTTATGAGCGGGCATATGATATTTACTCCCGGCTACTGAAAGACCGGATTGTTTTTGTCGGCACGCCGATTGATGATATCGTGGCGAATCTGATTATTGCCCAGATACTATTCCTGCAGATGGAGGATGTTAACAAGGATATCAATATTTACATCAATACGCCCGGAGGTTCAGTAACCTCTGGTCTTGCAATTTATGATACGATGCAGTTTGTGAAGTGCGATGTCGCAACGTATTGTGTTGGCCAGGCATCAAGCATGGGGGCAATCCTTCTTGCGGCGGGTACTAAGGGCAAGCGTTACGCATTGCCAAATTCGCGCATTATGATGCACCAGCCGTGGGGCGGGATCCAGGGAGTAGCTGCGGATATTTCTATCCACGCTAAAGAGATACTTCAGATCCGCGATAGGATTAACGCCATATTGGCGCACCACACCGGCCAACCCATAGAGCGATTGCAAAAAGATACTGACCGGGATTATTTTATGTCTGCGGAAGACGCAAAGGCATATGGTCTGATTGATGAGGTTGTTGCGCCAGGGAAGAAGAAATAATACCAGTTGATATTTAGTGTAACTTAGGAGGTATAGTTGATATGAGAAAAAATTATCTTTTGACGCCAGGTCCGACTCCCTTGCCACCGAAGGTAAGCGAGGCAATGGCGCGGCCGATTATACACCATCGCACGCCGCAATTTCAGCAGATTTTAAAAGAGGCCAGCGAAGGTCTTAAGGTTGTTTTTCAGACGAGCAATGATGTCTTTATCCTTGCTTCATCCGGAACAGGGGCGATGGAAGCGTCGGTTGCGAATTTATTGTCCGCCGGTGATACCGCCCTCTGCATTGATGGTGGAAAATTCGGGGAGCGCTGGATTGAATTGTGTAAAGCCTATGGAGTAACCACGGAAATAATTAAGGTCGCTTGGGGAACGGGCGTTGACCCCCAAGAAGTCGCCAAGAAATTGAAAACTAATCCAAAGATCAAGGTTGTATTCGCAACATTGTGCGAAACTTCAACCGGCGTTACGCATGACATCGCAGCATTAGGAAAAGTTGTTCAGGCGACAAGTGCGGTTTTGGTTGTTGATGCTATCAGTGGGTTAGGCGCCATTCCTTTAGCGACCGATGCTTGGGGTTGCGATGTGGTGGTTTCCGGTTCTCAAAAAGGGTTAATGTTGCCGCCCGGGCTTGGGTTTATTTCTGTCAGCCCTAAGGCTTGGAAGTTGGTTGAGGCAGCTACTTCGCCTCGCTACTATTTTGATTTAAGACTTGCTAAAAAGGCCCTCGCCAGCACCGATACCCCTTTCACCCCGGCGATCACCTTGATTATTGCGCTGTGTGAGGCGTTGGCAATGATGAAGCAGGATGGTTTGGATGCGATATTTGCGCGCCATAAGAAAATGGCTGATGCCACCCGCGCCGCAGTTAAGGCTATGGGGCTTGAGTTGTTTGCGCCTACTGCTGCTTCTGATGTAGTAACATCGGTTAAGGTGCCTGCGGGCGTTGATGGCGAAAAGCTTGTAAAAATTATGCGCGATACCTGGGGCGTTACTATTGCCGGCGGCCAATCGGAAATGAAAGGTAAAATATTCCGTTTTGCGCATATGGGTTTTATCGAAGAGTTTGATATTATCGTAGGTATTAGTTGCCTCGAAAAGGTGTTGACCCAGATGGGATATAGCTTTACTCCCGCATCAGGGGTAAAGGCAGCGCAGGAAGTATTTTTGAAATAAATTCAAAAATCAAAATTACTTTTCAAAATCTAAAATTTTTTCATTTTGGTTTGTCATTTTTCCGCCACAGACATTGGCGGACCCGCCAAATGGTTAGTGGTGGGGATATTTGATGTTTGAATTTTCTTCGCAGGAGGTTAGGGATGATTAAGATTTTAGTAAGCGACCAGTTGTCTGATGAGGGCCTTAAGATTTTGCAAGAGGTAAAAGAATTCCAGGTTGATGTTAAGACAGATCTTAAGCCTCCACAGTTGCTTGACGCGATTAAGCAGTATGATGCTTTGGTTGTCAGAAGCGCAACCAAGGTTACCAAGGAAGTTATAGCTGCTGCTGATAAGCTTAAGGTGGTTGGGCGCGCCGGGGTTGGTCTTGACAATGTTGACTTAGAGGCTGCGACCCAAAAAGGTATCATTGTCATGAATACACCCAGCGGCAACACGATCTCAACGGCTGAGCATACGGTCAGCATGATCCTTTCTCTTTCGCGTAATATTCCTCAAGCCAATGCCTCGATGCAGAAAGGTGAGTGGAAGCGATCAAAGTTTATGGGAGTTGAGCTGTATGGTAAGGTGCTTGGCATTGTGGGATTTGGCAGGATCGGCAAGGAAGTTGCTAAGCGTGCCTTGTCTTTCGGGATGAAGGTATTGGCTAACGACCCTTTCTTGTCCCGCGAAGTAGCGGAGAGCTTAGGCATTGCGATTGTGGAATTGCCCGAGCTCTTTGCGCAGGCAGATTATATCACGGTGCATACGCCGCTTACTGATGAGACCAAGCATATGATTTCTACGGATCAGTTTGCGCTCATGAAGAAAGGCGTGCGTATCATTAATTGCGCGCGCGGCGGGATTGTTGATGAGGTTGCCTTGGCAGCGGCGATACGAGACGGCAAAGTCGCAGGAGCGGCGATTGACGTCTTTGAAAAAGAACCTCCGTCGCCTGACCATGAACTTCTAAAATTAGAAAATGTTATTATCACTCCGCATCTGGGGGCTTCTACTGAAGAAGCGCAGGTTAATGTTGCCATCGAAGTCGCGGAAATCGTCCGCGACGCATTATTAGGAAGGGGTATTCGCAATGCTGCGAATTATCCTTGCCTTGAGGCAGAGGTTTGTAATATTATCCAACCGTATATTGCCTTAGCAGAAAAAGTGGGGCTTTTCAGCAGCCAGCTGGTTGAAGGCAGGTTGGAGGAGTTACGCATTATGTATAGCGGTCAGATTGCGCAGTATGACACAAGCGCTGTGACCCTTTCTTTAGTTAAGGGGGTATTAAGCCCCATACTTAAGGAGACTGTTAATTTTGTTAATTCCCTTGCCTTGGCCAAAGAGCGGGGGATTAGATTAAGTGAAGTAAAATCATCCCAAGAGGCTGAGTTTGTAACCCTGATACAACTTGAGATTGTTACCGATAAAGAGAGACGCAAGATCTGCGGTACGCTTTCAGCAAATAAGCAGCCTCGTATTGTAAAAATTGATAATTACTATGTTGAGGTGTCTCCCGTTGGTGAAATGATTATGATTCAAAACTGGGATAGGCCAGGGATAATCGGCAACCTTGGTTCGCTGCTAGGAAAACTTAACATCAATATCGCCGCTATGACATTCGGCCGCCAGGAAGCCGGAGGAAAAGCTATCAGCGTGCTTAATGTTGATAGCGTTATTTCTGCGGATATTCTGGATTCTATTAAAAAGCTAGAAAATATCCTTATGGCAAAGGTGGTGCGGGTATGACTTATAAATTCAAAAATCAATTAGTAACCCTTGGTTTGTTATTGATCGGTTGTTGCTTATTTGTGCGGCCGCCTGCTTTCGCAAAAGAAATCACAATTCTTTACACGGGGCAGACTCACTCTATGCTGTATCCCTGCAGTTGCCCGATTGAAAGGGATGGCGGGCTCACGCGGCGAGCGACCTTGGTTAATCAGTTAAGGAAGGCGAACACTTCAATTCTATTGCTTGATACCGGCAATGTTTTTGCTGGGGGAATGCTTGACGAATATACGCAAAACAGCGAATTCGATAAACAGCGCACCCAGATAACCTTGCAAGCCATGCAGGAGATGCGTTATGATGCTGTTGCGCTTGGCGATGATGAATTTAATTTTGGTCTTACCTTTTTGACAGACCAGATACAAAAAGGGATGTTTCCTTTTCTTTCGGCTAATGTTGATGTTAAGGGCGCAACACCTTTCATTATCAAAGAAGTAGATGGCGTTCGTTTTGGCATTATCGGCTTGACGAGTCTTTCCGCGCAACAAAAATTAAGCGGCCTGAATATGCGTGAGCCAGCGGCGGCCATTACCGTGGCTCTGCAAGAGCTTAAAAAACAAAAAGTTGATATCATTGCTGTGTTAAGCAATCTTTCAGAGGGCGAAAATAAGAGTTTATTGGAGAAGGTTTCAGGTGTTGATATTATGATTATAGGGTCCGGGCAAAGGCTCGCTTTTGCTTCTAAGGTAGGCGCAGCTATTGTTGTCCAATCGGTTTGGCAGGGCAGGAAACTAGGAACATTGAAGCTAGTGGTTGAAGACAAAAAAATTAAGGATTTTAAGGTTGAAGAGATGCGTGTTTCTGATCAGCTCGCTGACGACCCGGGGATTCTTTCGTTTCTGCCTTCCTGTTTCTCTGATAAAAATTGCAAAAAAAATAATTCTTTTGGCACCTGCATTAATCCGGGGACCATGAAGTCGGCATGCAAATTTGCTGACCCTGCAAAGATTAACCTTACGGTTATCACGACAAAAGATTGCCAGGTTTGCGATACAACGCGGGTCGTTGATTCTTTAAAGAATCTTCTTCCCGGCTTACAAGTTTCTACTTTATATTATCCTCAAACTCAGGCCAAGGCCTTGATTAAAGAGCTGGGTATTGCAGGCTTGCCTGCGTATCTCTTAGGTAAAGAGGTTGAGAAAGAGGCAGTATTCAATTCTCTTAAGGCGAGCGTTGAGGCAAAAGGTAATTATTATAAATTGCTTCCGCAAATGGCAGGTCTTGGATATTTTCTTGAGCGCAAGCTTAACAAGGGGCAGTTTGATGTCTTTGTTAGTCTTTTTGATTCAGGGACAGCGCAAATTTTAGAATCAGTAAAACCTTATAATCCTACCGTGCATTTTCTCGCTGTGCAGAAAGATAGTTGGTTTGAGGCAAGACAAGGTAGGACGGAGGTAGAGGAATATCTTCGCAGTGTTTGCGTACAAAAATATTATCCTCAACTTTATTGGGATTATATTATTTGTCGCGCGAAACAGGGAAATAGCACCTGGTGGGATGATTGTCTTAAGGATATAGAGACAGAGCGGATCAAAACGTGCGCGCGCGGCCAAGAGGGTGGCGTGCTTCTTGCGGAAAGCATTATGCTGAACAAGGAACTGCAAGTTTTGTTTGGTCCGACCTATTTGGTACACAACCAGCAGATTTTTTCTTCAACCGGGGCGCCGACCAAGGAAGAGTTGGATCGCATTATTAAAGGACAAGTAAAGAGGTGATGTGATGAAAGAAAATCCGAAGATTTATCTTATTGATGTAACCAATCGTGATGGTGTGCAGACATCGCGTATTTGTCTTTCCAAGTTGCAGAAGACTATGCTTAATCTGTTCCTTGGCGAGATGGGGGTTTTCCAGTCAGAGTTTGGGTTTCCTTTGACGCATCATGAAACTAATTATCTTAATGCTAATCTTGAGCTTGCAGCCCAGGGGGGATTAGGGCGCATTCGTCTGGGTGGGTGGATACGGGCTACCCGCGATGATGTCAAGAATGCCTTTAAGCTTGTTCCCGGTCTTAAGCATTTAAACCTTTCAATTTCAACGTCCGATCAGATGATCATCAACAAGTTTAAGGGAAAGCTTGATCATCATGCTGTGATTAAGGAGATGGCGGAAGCGGTCCAGGAAGCGTTGAGTCAAGGCGCGCAATCAATCGGCGTGAACGCAGAAGATGCTTCGCGAACACGCATGGAATACCTGATTGAATTTTCACTGAAGGCAAAAGAAGCAGGCGCTCAGAGAATCCGGTATTGCGACACGCTTGGTTTTGATACGCCATTTTCTATGTATGAGCGAATCAAGCTTCTTGCCGAGGCAGTCAAGATTCCCATCGAGATCCATGGTCATAATGATTTAGGTCTGGTGGTAGCTAATTCCATTGCTGGCGCCAAGGCTGCGTTGGATAGCGGCGTAGACGCTTATATCAATACCTGCGTCAATGGTATGGGAGAGCGAGCCGGTAACGCGGATTTAGTGTCGGTGATCTTAGCGATTAAATACGGCAGCCAGATGCAGCAGTATAAGCTTGATGAGCAAGTTGATTTAAAACACGCCTGGAGGATATGTAAGTATGCTTCGTATGCTTTTGGCGTGCCGATTCCTCTTAACCAACCCGGCGTTGGCTCGAACGCCTTTGCGCATGAGTCAGGCATTCACGCTGACGGCGCGCTAAAAGATAGGAGAAACTACGAATTGTATGATTATGAGGAACTGGGTCGCGGCGACCCCGAAATTATCGAAACAGGCAGGCAAATAACCGCTGGCGAATATTCGGGTATTAAGGGTTTTAGAAATGTTGTTGATAAGTTGGAGATATCGTTTGGCAATGACGCAGAGGCAACGCGCATCTTGGAATTAGTGCGCTATGCTAATGTTCACAATCAGAAACCGTTAGTTGATGACGAGCTAAGATTTATTGCTAAGCATCCGGATATCGCGCATAAGATATTTACCATGACACCGTAGTTAAGAATCAATATTAATTCGGAAAACAGTTTTTAGTTTTAAGTTTTTAGTTTCCAGATTGTCTAACAACTAATTAATATTTGTATCTCGATTTTGAAATTTTATTAAGGAGAAATTGTGAATACTGTAATCGTTGGCGCGCAATGGGGAGATGAAGGTAAGGGTAAGGTAATCGATATTTTATCCGCAAACGTTGATATCATTGTTCGTTATCAGGGCGGTAGTAACGCCGGCCATACCGTTGTTACAGAAAATAAAGAGTATATCTTTCATCTGATTCCTTCAGGCATCTTGCATAAAGGAAAGGTGTGCTGCATAGGAAACGGTGTTGTTATCGATCCTGTTGGGCTCATCAAAGAGATCAATGATTTATCTGTCGCGGGGATTGCTCTCGATGGCCGGTTCAAAATATCTTCACTTGCCCATGTCATTTTGCCGTATCATAAAATTTTAGATCAGTTGCGCGAAACTAAGCGCACGCATAAGATCGGAACTACAGGCCGAGGTATCGGCCCTTGTTACGCTGATAAGATTAATCGTTGCGGTATACGTATGATGGATTTAATTAATCCGCAGCTGTTTAGAGATAAGTTGCGAGATAACCTCAAAGAAAAAAATGAAATCTTTAAAAAGGTATACCAGCATGAGGGTTTTCGTTTTGAGCGTATCTATAAGGAATTTCTTCAGCACGGTAAAAGGCTAGCTCCTTATTTAACCGATGTGCACCGTTTGCTTGCTTCAGCCAGTGATCAAAAAAAAGATATTCTATTTGAGGGCGCCCAAGGAACCTTTTTGGATATTGATTTTGGCACGTATCCTTTTGTTACCTCTTCTTCAGCGACAGCAGGGGGGGTAAGCGCTGGAAGTGGTTTTGCTCCGCATAAGATTGACAAGGTCATTGGCGTGGCAAAGGCTTATACGACACGCGTAGGGGAAGGGCCGTTTCCTACTGAATTTGACGCTGCTTTTAATGAGCGTATCCGCACCAAGGGGCGCGAATTCGGCGCAACCACAGGGCGCCCGCGAAGGTGCGGCTGGTTTGACGCTCCTATGGTCCAGGAAGCAGTGCTCCTGAATGGCATGAGCGATTTGGCGATTATGAAATTGGATGTCCTTGATGGTTTGAAAAAGATCAAAGTTTGCATAGGCTACCATTATAAAGGTAAGCTTTTCAAGCAATTTCCCCATGAAGAGGATATTTTAATGAAGGCCGTGCCTGTTTATAAAACAGTTTCCGGTTGGAATGAAACTGTAACAAAAGCAAGAAGTTATCAAGACTTGCCTGTCCAAGCGCGTTCATACCTTACCCTTCTGCAGGATCTACTAAAAACGAAGATTTGTATGGTTTCTGTGGGGTCAGCCCGCGAAGAAACTATTGTTATACAATAGGTAGCAGCTAATAATACTTGACGAATCTTTTTGGTTATGTTATAGTAAAATTCCAACCTAAATTTTTCAACGATTTTATTATGTTTATGAGTATTAAAGGAGGGTAGTATGTTCAAAAGAATTTTTTCATTGTTGGTTGTTCTGTCGCTTGGCTTAAGTTTAGCGGGATGCACGTTTATCTTTCAGAAAGGTAGACGTTCTGATATTCAAAAGATTGAAGAGCTTTCTCGTCAACTTGACGAATTATCGCAAGCAAAGCAATTGCTTGAAGATAGGCTTTCTCAAGAGATCCGCGATAAGCAGGTGCAGCTTGAGATGAAGGATAAGGGATTAGTTATTACTTTTTTAACCGACATACTCTTTGATTCGGGTAAGGCCGAAATAAAAGCAAATTCTTTTTCAGCCCTTGATAAAGTGGCGCGCGTATTACAGGAAACAGTTCCTGACCTGAAAGTCGGCATTGAAGGTCATACTGATAATCAGCCAATTCAATTTTCCAATTGGAAATCAAATTGGGAATTATCAACGGCCCGGGCGTTAAGCATCCTGCATTATATGGTTGACAAAAAAGGTATTGCCCCCCAACGAGTAGCAGCAATTGGATATGGGCAATATCAGCCGGTTGCTTCAAATGATACTAAGGATGGCCGTCAATCAAACCGTAGAGTTGAAATCGTTATTTTGCCTCGGGTAAGCAAGGTTAAGCAGGGAGCATCTGGCGGTTCTTATGACGCCGGGAGCAATTTAAAATAAGTTCTCAACCCAACTTCGCGAGGGGCCAATGGAAGTAAAACTAAAGAATAGATTAAGTCTGGTTTTCATGTTGACTACGGTAATCTTCTTTCTGGGTACGGTTGGTTCTTGTATGAAGCTTGCGCGATTGAGTGATTCTCGCATGAAAGAAATGGCGACACGTCTTGATGTTGAAGAGAAGTTAAGCCTGGTTTTGAAAGATAAAGCTGCTTTTGAAGAAAAGGCAAAAAAGTTGAGTGTTGAATTGGATGAGGTTAAAGCTGATCTTGAGTCGACGAAGAAGACGTTACGCCAAGAGCAGCTGGTCGGCGCAAGTTTAAGGGAAGAGTTTGATAAGATTAAGAAACGCAAAGATCTTCTTGAAATAGAGGTAAAGCAGCTTAAAGAGGCACAAGAGGCAGATAAAATTTCTAAGAGTAAGAAGTAGGAGGCAGAAGCGTTCAGTAAGCGCACGTAAGTACCAAGGGGATAAGTATCCCCTTTTTTATTGAGGTCACAACTTACGAAACGAGCGAAGAGAAGTATCGACGTGTCATTGCGAACCCCGAAGGGGTGAAGCAATCTAAAGGATTGCTTCGTCGTTTCGCTCCTCGCAATGACACAGAAGAGTGTTCTTCGCAATTACTTATTCTGATTTTTAAAAGATTATTAGCAACGAGCACATTGATTACCTAACTTATAGGGGGAGGAGCAATGGCCATGATAAAGAAAGTAAGAGAAAAAATAAAGAAGATTTCATCTTCCCGCCGTAAAGCGAGCTCTAAGGCGAATACGTCAATATCGCGTGGCCGTTCTCGTCAAGCAGAAAAGACGCTGCCTGCGCAAGATCAGCAAAGGGTGACGTTGGGAGTTCAAGAAACAGCCGTGGGACAAACAAAATTTTACGGAGGGCTTACTCCTCGGCCATTCCGCGGCATGCCTCAAGAGCTTCCTGATCGGTATGGCATTGATAAGATTGTGTTGCAGGTGCGTGATCCTTGGTGGCTGCATACCTACTGGGAAGTGAAGCCGGAAACCATGGATGCGTTTAGACAAAAATTGGGGGATGATTTCTATAAGGCTCGTTTTGTTTTGCGGGTGTATGATGTAAGCCAGATACAATTTAACGGAACGAACGCCCACCGTTTTTTTGATATCCATATAGATGCTTCGGCTACCAATTGGTATATTGATACCGGAGGTCCAGGTCGATCCTGGTGTGTTGATTATGGTTTATTGCTTGCCAATGGGAGATTTATTACTATTATCCGGTCAAACGTCGTCACAACTCCCCTTGAAGGGCCATCGTGGATTACCGATGAAGAGTGGATGATTCCCGATGATATGTTCGCCCGATTATACGGCATGGGATTTGGTTTTGGCAAGAGTTCTCCGGGTAAGGCATGGCGCGAGCAGATGCGGCAAGCGCTTTTTTCCGGAATCCTTGCTTCCCCTGGCATCACCTCGATGTCCAGCCCCGCAAAAAAGCGATTACCTCGCGAAAGAAAGTTTTGGCTGGTAGTGCACACCGAGCTTATCGTCTATGGCGCAACCGAGCCTGACGCAAAAGTATCGGTGCAGGGTAAACCTATCGCTTTAAGGCCAGATGGTACGTTTACGCTGCGCTTCGCCCTTCCCGATGGAAAGCAGGTTATCCCGGTGAATGCGATATCAGCCGATAACGAAGAGGAGCGCACCATAACTCCCGTTGTTACTAAAGAGACAAAATAACACAAGCGTTGTTGTTCACTACTCGAGGGCAGACTCATGAATAAAGGTTATCTTAGTATTGTGCTCCATAGCCATTTGCCGTTTGTGCGTCATCCTGAGCATGAAGATTTCTTGGAAGAGGATTGGTTGTATGAAGCGATTACTGAAACGTATGTACCTTTAATCACAGCATTTGAGCGCTTAAGCCATGACAAGGTCGATTTTCGGATAACCATGTCATTGACACCGACGTTAATCTCAATGCTTGAAGATCATTTGTTGCAGGCGCGCTACCTTAAGCATATTAATAGGCTTATTGAATTGGCCCACAAGGAAGTAGAGCGCACGCGGTGGCAGCCAGAATTCAATAATCTTGCCCATATGTATTTGGGTAAGTTTTATGAGGCGCGCGGCGTGTTTGAGAAATATCATCGTAATATTGCTTTAGCATTCAAATCGTTTCAAGATGCAGGGAACTTAGAGATTATCACCTGCGGGGCAACGCATGGATTCTTCCCGCTTATGGAAACAACGCGCGCTTCAGTGCGCGCCCAGGTGCGCGTAGCAGTCAGCCATTATGAAAAGACCTTTGGCAGAAAACCCCGCGGTATCTGGCTTCCTGAATGCGGGTATTATCCCGGGTATGATGAAATTCTTAAGGAAGCGGGTATTAAATATTTCTTTACCGACGCCCATGGCGTGCTGCATGGGACGCCTCGCCCAAAGTATGGCGTTTTTGCCCCGGTCTACTGTAAATCGGGCGTAGCCTGTTTTGGCAGAGACCTTGAATCATCAAAGCAGGTGTGGTCATCGATTGAGGGTTATCCTGGAGATTATCAGTACCGCGAGTTTTATCGTGATATTGGTTTTGACCTCGATTTTGATTACATCAAGCCCTATATTCATCCTGATGGCGTGCGTATTAACACTGGCATAAAATATTTTAAGATTACCGGCAGTGACGAAAAGCAGCCGTATAATCCCCACGCAGCCCGCGAGAAGGCGGCAGAACATGCGGGCAACTTTATGTTTAACCGTCAGCGGCAGGTTGAGTATCTGCATGATTTTATGGGCAGAAAACCGATGATTGTTTCGCCTTACGATGCAGAGTTGTATGGCCATTGGTGGTATGAGGGTCCTATTTGGCTTGAGCTTTTGATTCGCAAGATTGCTTTTGATCAAGATACCATCCGTTTGATTACCCCTTCGGAGTATTTAGATGAGAATCCTCGCAATCAGGTTCTCACTCCTTCGATGTCAAGCTGGGGATGGAAGGGGTACAATGAAATGTGGCTGCAAGGGTCTAATGACTGGATCTATCGGCATTTGCACGCAGCCTCGGATCGCATGACCGAATTAGTTAAAATTTATGATGGCACCAATGGGATTGTGAAGCGCGCGTTAAATCAAGCATTACGCGAGCTGCTTCTTGCCCAAAGCTCGGATTGGGCTTTCATTATGGGTACTGGCACGCATACCAGCTACGCGGTAAAGCGTACCAAAGACCACCTCCTGCGTTTCAATCGTTTATACGAAGACATAAAGTCAAGCGCCATTGATGAAGGATGGCTGGCCGATATCGAATCCAAGGATAATCTTTTCCCCGATATAGACTATCGAGTGCATCAATAGGAAGCACTTGGTTTCTTAGCCATTGATGAGCGCCTGATACCGATTGCTTATTGAGTGAAACTCTCATGATTGAACATAAAGCGGTTCCTCAGCACGTCGCCATTATTATGGATGGTAACGGTCGTTGGGCAAAAGAGCGTAATCTGCCACGTACCGCCGGTCACCGCGAGGGCATTAAACGCGTTGAAGAGATTATCTCCGCGGCTGCAGCGTTGGGGGTAAAGGTTGTAACATTCTTTGCTTTTTCTACGGAGAATTGGACGAGACCAAAGCGCGAGATTGATATGTTGATGCGCTCTCTAAGCAGTTTTCTGGATATAAAAGTAAAAGAGTTACATAAGAACAACATTAAACTGGTTACCATCGGCCGCGATGAGCCGTTGCCTGAGTTCATTATTAAGAAATTGCGCGCAGCAGAGGAAACAACTCGTTATAATACCGCGCTTACCGTAGTCTTGGCTTTAAACTATGGCGCTCGACAGGAGATTGTGGATGCGGCGATCCGTTTCGCTAAGGCCGTGCTAAAAAAAGAAGTTTCGCCAGATGATCTGGATCCGGAACGTTTCAATCAGCTTTTGTATACGCAGGGCCTGCCAGATCCTGATCTTTTGATTCGTACGAGTGGGGAACTGCGCATTAGTAATTTTCTGCTCTGGCAGGCGTCGTATGCGGAGCTTGTGTTTTTAAAAAAATACTGGCCGGATTTTAGAAAAAAAGATTTTGAAGAAGCTATTGCAGAGTACCAGCGCCGAGACCGTAGGTTCGGAGCGGTAAGCCCGGTTCCTCGCGTTAAGGCGCGGGGTCTTGCGGAGTAAGGGTAACGTATAATGCTTGGCAAACGAATTGCGACTTCGCTCTTTCTTATAACGTTGATTATGTTTAGCTTGTTTTATCACTGGGTGTTTGCAGTGTTGGTAATTGCTTTTACCCTGGTAGGCCTGTATGAGTTTTTCACGATGCTTGAGAAAAAGGGTATCCTGCTCTATAAATATTTCGGTATTGCCGTAGGAGTATCTATTCCGCTTTCTATTTTGTTTCGTTTTGAGCTTACCAAGGGATGGGAATTATTTTTGATTGTGATTGCGCTTCTGTTGCTTATCTTAATGCAGTTCCGCCGTAGAGAAAACTCTGGGCTCATTGTTGGAATTTCAACAACCATGTTCGGTATCTTATATGTCGCTTGGTTTCTTAGTTTTCTCATTAAGCTGCGGTATCTGGAGAATGGCGTTGCGCTTTTTGCAACAGTGCTCTTAGTAACTAAGCTGGGGGATATGGGCGCCTATTTTGTGGGTGTGCGTTTTGGAAAAACTCCTTTGCTCGCGCGTATTAGTCCTAAGAAATCGGTGGAGGGGGCAGTAGGAGGGCTCATGTTTAGCATTCTCGGCGCTATTGCCTGCAGGCCTTTTTTTATGCTACCCTTGTTGCACATGGCTGTGATTGGCCTGTGTCTTGGGATCCTTGGCCAGCTGGGAGATCTTTCCGAGTCACTGATGAAGCGCGATTGCCAAGTAAAAGATTCAGGAACGCTGTTCCCCGGCCTGGGCGGTATCCTCGATGCCATTGATAGTTTGCTTTTTACAGCTCCTGTATTTTATTTTTACATGAGCAATATATTAAAATAACATTGTTTGATTACGCAGATTAGGCATTTGAATCCCTCGTAGGAATCCCTGGGTTTCAACCCTCAGGATGAATCTTCGGACTTTGGTCTGGGAGATTAAATCTGTATAATCATAAGAATTTATATGAAGCGTATTGCTATTCTTGGGTCAACTGGTTCTATTGGAATAAATTGCTTAGCAGTTATTCGCGCAATACCCAAGCAATGTAGAGTGGTTGCGTTAAGCACCAACGCTAACAGTCATGTTCTTTCTCAACAGGTGCGTGAATTTCACCCCGCGTATGTTTGCGTGCATGATAATGCTGCGTATAAGCACATGCAGCAGCAGGTGAGAGGGACTAAGACGAAGCTTTACGCCGGCAATGATGGTCTTTGTGAGCTTTTACGTGATGCGCACGTTGATCAGGTAGTTGTCGCGATGAGCGGTTCGTCTGCGCTTTTGCCGTTACTGGTGGCTATAGAGCGAAAGTTCTGCATCGCTTTGGCGAATAAAGAAGCCTTGGTCATGGCCGGTTCATTAATTATGCGTAAGGCCAAAGAAAACCAAGTTACCATTATCCCTATTGATAGCGAACAATCGGCAATCTGGCAATGCCTAGATCATGAAGATAAAAGAACGTTACGCAAGATTTATTTAACTGCTTCAGGTGGGCCGTTGCTTTTTAAAACCCAGCGTCAGCTGCGAGACGTTAGCGTGCGCGAAGTGCTGAAGCATCCCCGCTGGGCGATGGGTAAAAAGATTACTGTAGATTCTGCTACGCTTATGAATAAAGGCCTTGAGGTGCTTGAGGCGATGGCGTTATTTGATGTTGCGGCATCCACAATAGAAGTGGTGGTGCATCCCGAGGCGATTATTCATTCCATGGTTGAGTTTGTTGATGGCGTTATTATGGCGCAACTGTCAGCCACTACTATGCAAATTCCTATACAGTTTGCCCTCACGTATCCGAAAAGGATGCCTTGCGTCTGCCAAGGGGTAGATTTTTTTGCGTTGGAACAGTTTCATTTTCAACGGCCCGATAACAAGCGTTTCCCTTGTCTGCGGCTTGCTTTTCAAGCAGCGAGGGATTCAGGAACTATGCCTTCAGTCATGAATGCGGCAAATGAAGTAAGCGTAGAAGGTTTCTTGCAAAGCAAGGTTTGTTTTAACCGGATACCGGGGATCATAGAAACAGTTATGGCAAGGCATCGCAACTGTCTTCGGCCAAGCCTTAAACAAATCCTTGAGGCTGATGCGTGGGCGCGTAAGGAAGCTAATAGGGTAGTTCAGGTTTTTAAACAGAAGGAGCGTTAAGAGCAATGTCGTTACTTATTTTTTTGTTTGTGCTTGGCGTGCTTATTGTGGTGCATGAGTTCGGTCATTTTATCACGGCAAAAAGCTTAGGCGTAAGAGTAGAAAAGTTTTCGTTGGGTTTTGGCCCTCGGCTTTTCAAGAAAAAGATTAATGAGACGGAATATAGCATATCCGCGATCCCTTTGGGAGGCTATGTAAAGCTTGCCGGCGATAATCTTGAGGAGTATCAGGGTAAGAACTTCGAGTATTTTGCGCAAGCCCCCGGCAAGAGGTTTTGGATTATTTTTTGCGGCCCGCTATTAAATTATTTATTAGGAGTTGTGGTTTTGTGGTTTATTTTTATTGTTGGCTATCCTGCGCTTACCACCAAGATAGGGGGTCTGGCCGATGACCTCGGGGCAAAGGCCGCAGGGGTGCAGGTGGGCGATACCATTATCGCCATAGATAATCAGAAGGTTGCCTTGTGGGAAGAACTGCAGAAGATCATCCGCTCTAAGAATGCGCAGGATGAGGTTAATCTTTCCTTGTTGCGCAATAACCAGGAGCTGACGCTAACCGTCCCGCTTAAAAAGAAAGAAGTTGATGATATGCTCGGGCAAAAGCAGGTTTTTCCGCTCTTGGGCATTGCGCCGGATTATCAGGCTTCTGTCCAGCTTAAGCATGGTGTTGGGGAATCGTTTTTCTTGGCATGGAAAAGCAGCTGGGAGATTACCACGACGACGTATAAGGCTTTATGGCGTATCGCAAGCCGCAAGATGTCTGTGCGCGATTCAGTCACTGGCCCGCTAGGTATATTTGTGATGACCTCTCAGGCGGCGCAATTGGGTATTATCCCGCTTCTTCATCTCATTGCCATCTTGAGTTTGAGTTTGGCGATCTTTAACGTGTTGCCGATTCCTATATTGGATGGGGGTCATATTTTGTTCTTGGCGATTGAAAAAATTCGCGGAAAGACGTTGAGTGTTAAGTTCGAACGGGCGATCAATCAGGTAGGTTTTACCTTAATCATTACGTTGGCTTTATTTGCAACCTATAGTGACGTCTTAAGGCTTTTTGGAGACAAGATTGCTCAATGGTTCACCAAATAACAAGACGCATCTCAAAAGTTGTTAAGATCGGTAACGTCAGCATCGGCGGCAACAATCCGATCGCCATACAGTCAATGGTAAAGGTGCCGACGGCTGATACCGAGGCTGTGCTTAAGCAGATTCGGGCATTACATAAGGTTGGGTGTCAGATTGTGCGCGTTGCTGTCAAGGACACTAAAGATGCTTACGCGTTGCGCGCCATTACAAAGGATTCGCCCTTGCCCGTGGTTGCCGATATTCATTTTGACTGGCGTTTGGCGATAACGGCGATTGAATGCGGAGTGCATAAGATTCGCCTTAACCCCGGCAATATCGTTAAAAAAGAGCAGGTTCAAGCAATAGCACGCGCTGCCAAGCAGGCGCATATTCCCATTCGTGTTGGCGTGAACTCCGGATCCGTAGCGCGTTCAGGGCGTAAAGGCCTGCGCATGACCAATGACATGGTTGAAAGCGCAAAGGCTTATATACAGCTGTTGGAAGGATTTCGATTTAATGATATTGTTGTTTCGTTGAAAGGGTCGAATATATTTGATACGCTTGATGCGTATCGGATCATGGCCAAGCGTTGTGATTATCCTTTGCATATAGGGGTTACGGCAACCGGATCGCTTTTTGCCGGCGCCATAAAATCAAGCATCGCCTTGGGTGCGTTGTTGATGGAAGGCATAGGAGATACAATCCGGGTTTCTTTAAGCGATCAGCCGGAAGAAGAAGTGCGAGCGGCAAAAATGATACTTGAGGCCTTACACCTCGGTTCGTTCGGCCCGGAAGTTATTAGTTGCCCAACTTGCGGCCGCTGCGAAGTAGACGTCAAAAAAATCGTCAAGCAATTAGAGGGTAAGCTTTCAACTATTGACTATCGGCCATCAACTCGTTCTTGCAAGGTTGCGATCATGGGTTGCGTGGTGAATGGTCCTGGCGAAGCAAAAGAAGCGGATATCGGCGTCGCCTTCGGAAAAAAATACGGCATGTTGTTTAAGAAAGGAAAAATGCAAAAGAAGATTCCTGCGAAAGATGCTATTGGGTGCATATTGTCTGAAATAGGGAGACGGTCATGATACGGACGCTTAAAGATAAGATACGTAAGAAGCTTATTTCAAGCAGCGACAGTTTGTTTACTAAGGATGTGGTTAATAAGGATGATCTGCGCTATAGAATCAACCAAGCGCTCGATGAGATTCTGCATGCCGAACAGCAGTCTGTGTCTTCTGATGAGCGAGAGCATCTTATCAGTGAATTGATTAATGAATTTATCGGTTTTGGCCCGCTTGAAAGCCTGTTGCATGACCCGGAGATTACCGAGATCATGATTAACGGCCCGAAAAAGGTATATGTAGAGCGCCATGGAAAAAAAGAACTTTCTGCGATTACTTTTGATGATGAGCAGCAGCTGCGTTATCTGATTTATAAGATCCTTGCGCCTACGCGCCGTAGGGTAGATGAAACATACCCCTACGTAGATGTTTCTTTGAAAGACGGATCGCGCGTTAACATTATTATCCCACCGCTATCGTTAGATGGTTCAAGTATCACGATCAGGAAGTTTTTGAAAGAGATACATAGTGTTGAGGATCTGGTTGATCGCGGCACCCTTGATAGGCGTATGGCGGATTTCTTGGTGGCTTGTATTAAGGCAAAGGTTAATATACTTTTTTCCGGGGCTACCGGATCAGGCAAGACGACGACGCTGGGCGTGCTTTCCGGTTATATTAATAACGATGAGCGTATCGTGACTATTGAGGATACGGCAGAGCTTCACTTAAATCAAGAGCATGTGGTGCGTCTTGAAACGCGGCCTCCCAATATCGAGGGCAAGGGAGAAGTCACTATCCGCGACCTTTTCAAAAATTCATTGCGTATGCGCCCGGGCAGGATTATCCTTGGCGAGGTTAGAGGCGCTGAGGCTTTGGATATGCTACAGGCAATGTGCTCAGGGCACGCTGGATCACTTGCGGTATTGCATGCGAATTCCCCCCAGGAAGTTATCTATCGCTTAGAGACTATGATTTTAACGACAGGGTTGCCTATTACCCTTGAAGCAATTCATCGTCAGATTGCTGCGGCAGTGCATCTGATCGTTCAGCAAGCGCAGGTCGTTGATGGGTCACGCAAGATTACGCATCTAACGCAAGTTTGCGGGTTGCAGAATGGGCAGGTGGCGATCGAGGATCTTTTTACCTATGAATTTGATAGCAGTTTAGTGTCACAGAAAAAAGTAGAAGGTCGATGGAAGGCAAGCGGTGCCGTGCCTGTCTTCTATCCGTTATTCCAAAAGATGGGCATTGCCCTTTCGCAGGATATATTTAAAAAGGATTAATCTATGCTTTGGTCGAAGACACTTATTCCTACATTAAAAGAAGTTCCTCAAGAGGCTGAAACCATAAGTCATCAGCTTATGCTGCGCGCCGGTCTTGCGCGCATGCTTATGGCTGGGGCGTATTCATATTTGCCGCTGGGACTCACTGTACTCAATAATATCGAGGCTATTATCCGCGAGGAGATGTGTTCCTGCGGGGCTTCCGAGCTTTTGTTGCCGGCGTTGCAACCGTTGGAATTATGGACCAGATCAGGCAGGGAAAAGGATATTGGCGAGGTGATGATCCGTTTTAAAGACCGCAGGGGACGAACTATCTGTCTTGGTCCTACGCATGAAGAAGTGATTACAGAGCTGGTAAGGAATCACGTTTCTTCCTATAAGCAGCTGCCGTTAGTGCTGTATCAGATACAAACTAAATTTCGAGACGAGATCCGTCCGCGTTTTGGTCTGATCCGTGCTTGTGAATTTATCATGAAAGATGCTTACAGCTTTGATGTCGATGAGGCGGGTTTAGATGTGCATTATAAGGATATGTATGCGGCTTATACAAGGATATTCAAGCGATGTGGCTTAGATATTTTGATTACTGAAGCGGATTCAGGGGTGATGGGTGGGAAGGTCTCGCATGAATTTATGGTCCCGGCGCAAGACGGGGAGGATGTGGTTTTAGTGTGTCCGCAATGTAAGGCAGTGAAAACGTTTAAGGATGGCGATAGCCAGGCGTGCGCCTCCTGTTCAACGCAAGGCACAAAAGTGAATACGATTGAGATCGGGCATATCTTTAAGCTAGGCACAAAATATAGCGTTGCCTTGGGAGCCAACGTCTTAAATGCCCAGGGAAAGCAGCAGCCGATTATTATGGGCTGTTATGGGATTGGCGTCTCGCGCATGATTTCGGCAATCATTGAGCAGAATCATGATGCCCAAGGGATTATCTGGCCGCCGGAGGTTGCGCCGTTTAACGTTATCATCGTGGCCCTTGATACCACTGATACAGCAATCAAAGAGGCTTCTTTTGGGGTTTACCACGCTTTGCAGAAAGCCGGAGTTTCAGTGTTGCTTGATGACCGCGATGAACGCGCCGGCGTAAAATTTAAGGATGCGGATTTGTTGGGCATTAGCCAGCAGATTATTATCGGCAAGGAATTTAAACAGAATAATCGCATGGAAATAAAGACGCGTCGCAGCGGCCAGAAAGTCACTGCTTCGCAGGAAGAGGTTGTAGCTCAATTGGCGAGGGCGCGCAATGGATAAAAACATAGAACTCGCGCAAACGTTAGAGACATTGATTGGCGGGTTTCTTTTAGAGCAGGGCATGGTGTTGGTTGAGTTAATCTACCGACGCGAAGGCAGGGATATGGTTGTGCGTGTGCTTGCAGATTGGCCGGAGGGAGGCATTACGTTGGGTGAATGTACGCGCCTGAATAGTCAGATTGGCGCGTTGTTGGAGGAAGCAAATATTATTCCCGACCGTTATATCCTTGAGGTTTCATCCCCAGGTTTGGACCGGTCCTTAAGAACCAAGAATGATTTTATGCGTTGTCTACATAAACCGGTGCGATTTTTTTTGAGCGAACCGGTGCAAGGGAAAATTGAATTAGCCGGGCTGGTTACGTGTGTTGATGATGCGTCGGTTACGATTTCACAAGGTGACGTTTCAATTGCGATTCCACTAACAAAAATAAACAAGGCGAAACAAATACTGGATCTTTAACATTGGAGTAAACTATGAGTAAGGAATTATTGGCAATTATTGAGCAGATGGAGCGGGAGAAAGGCATTAAAAAAGAGGTATTACTTGAGGCGGTGGAAAGCGCCCTTTTAAGCGCTACCAAAAAAGTTGTGGATATAAAACCGGAGGAAGAGCTTAAGGTTGAGATCGATCGTTCCTCTGGTAAGATCCGGGCATTTCGCAACGGTAGCGAGATCACCACCATTGATTTTGGACGCATTGCAGCTTCTACTGCGCGGCAGGTGATTATTCAAAAGATCCGCGAGGCAGAAAAAGAAGTAGTGTTCGGAGAGTTTCAGGGCAAGGTTGGTGAGATTGTCAGCGGAACGGTCTACCGCTTTGACAAGGGCAATATTATTGTCGATCTTTTAGGCAAAGCTGAAGGATTAATTCTTAAGCGCGATCAATCTGGCAAAGAGGAGTTCAAACAAGGGCAGCGCGTCCGGGCTTTTATCGCGGAGGTTAAAAAAGAAACTAAGGGTCCGCAGATCATATTATCGCGCGCGCATCCAAATTTTGTGAAAAAGCTTTTTGAGTTGGAGGTCCCTGAAATTTATGAGGGGATTGTTGAGATAAAATCAATTTCCCGCGAAGCAGGAGCGCGCACTAAGATTGCCGTATGGTCGAAGAATGAAAAAGTTGACTCGGTGGGCGCCTGTGTTGGCATGAGGGGAAACCGCGTGCGTAATATCGTTAACGAATTACAGGGCGAAAAAATCGATATTGTGCGCTTCCATGAAGACATCAGGGAGTATATCAAGGCATCTCTTTCTCCTGCCGAGGTTGCGGAGATCAAGCTGGATAAAGAAAACAAAAAAGCCGAAGTGATCGTTAATGACGATCAGCTTTCATTGGCAATCGGCAAGCATGGGCAGAATGTGCGTCTTGCTTCTCGGTTAATCGGATGGGAACTGGATATCCGCACCAAGGCCATGGCTGAAGAATCCAAGGCGAAAAAAGAAGCCGAAGCAGCTATGTCGCCGGAGTCAACTGAAGCAGGAGAGCAGGAGGTTGCAGCGGCCGCGACCGATAGCGCCCTTACGCAGCTTTCTGGCGTGGGAGAGAAGATTGTTTCTGCGCTTAGCGAGGCAGGGTTTACGAGCATTGAAACGATCGCCAAAGCGAATATTGAAGATTTGGTTAAGGTAAAAGGTATCGGTGAGAAAAAAGCTGAAAAGATCATTAAAGAAGCCAAGAAAATAGCAAAAAAATCAGCTGCATCAGATTAGCGTTCGCAAGGCATAGGCAACCTTATACAGCATGCAGGTAACGTAAAAGAAAAGAGCAGGTTCGTATGGTAAAAACAGTGAAGAAAGAAAAACCGGAAAAGAAAAAAACAGCATTAAAAACAAAAAGCGTAGCAGCCAAGCCAGCGAAGGTCAAGTCAGAGGTTAAGAAACCAGCGCCGAAGGTTGCGGTAAAGAAGACGGCTAAGGTATCGGCGGTAAAGCTGAAACCAGAAGTAAAGAAAATTAAGGTCGAGCATCCCAAGATCGAACATCCCAAAGTCGAACATCCAAAGATCGAGCATCCTGTTGTGGCTCCCAAGCCGCCAACAGTAACAAAAAAGATTGTTAAAGAAGTGCCGCCGCCGGCTATGGA
>JAGOIJ010000005.1 GCA_017995695.1 Candidatus Omnitrophota bacterium
AGACCGCTCTAATTCAATAACGCCTAAATCTATTGTCTCGCCAGCTGACAAACAGATCCTGTCAGAAACAGCATTACCATTCCAGGGATTGGTGCAAGTAATAGTAGTGCCATCTGCCCCTACGACCGAAGAAGACCACCCGTGATAATTATAGCTTAAGCCCCACAGATTATCAGGATCGCAAAAACTGCGACAATAGGACTGACTGACCGCATCGCGAAACGCATTGATTGAATTTACCGTAAAACACCGCTGAACATCAGAAGTAAAAACAATAGGAAAGAAATTAAACGATCCGCCAGCGCCCGTTATCTTGTAAAATACTTGCCTGCCGTTTTCAAACAATTGAGTTTCTAAGCTTACTACCCCGGCTCCCTGCACCCTGAAACTTCCCGTAATCCTGCCCGGCCCAGCCGGAGTAAGCGTAACATTAACCTCGCGATCCTCTCCACCTGCAAGATTAAAGACATCAATAACGTCGGAGGTAAAAAAATTTGCGCAGGTAACGGTCAACCGCCAGTTCCCCGGCTTCAACGCCATATTGCCATTAGCATCAAGAAAAGTATAGTCACCATTAGCGTCGCTAGTAGTGGTTACCGTCAAAGTCGGATTAGCAACATTAACCACCCTAATCTGCGCAGCAGAGATAGGCGCGTTGCCTGCGCTATTAGTTATCTTACCATAAATATTGCCAGGGAATGGCTCCGGAGGAAGACTAATCATGGCAGAATTATTAAACTGCTGCGGTTGGCCTTGACGATTAAGCCAGCTGATTGTAACATCAGCTTTAACCAGATTAGGCCCCTGGGGAATTATGGTTATAGCCCGGTGAAACCCAGGGTATCTATTTTGATCAATATCGTCAAAAACAATACCCGGCAAATTGGCAAAGTTATCTTGGGCTACGCCCCGGACCTCTTCTAGCGCTGCCTGACTTAAGGTAACCGCATTCAACCTGTTGTGGCTGGCGTCACTTGCCCCGCTTAAGACAAAAAATCCCATATAACTGGAAATAGCCACAATCGCAATAATAACCGTGCTCACCAATACTTCGATCAGGGTAACTGCCTTAAGCTGACGCACATTTTTTTTCATTTTGTTATAATGGTAGGCACAACCGTAATAATTAATTCGGTATTGTAATCTGTCTTTCTATCGTACCCGAAAAATAAATTGCCCAGGAGAGGAATCTTGCCTAAGAAAGGCAGGCCGTAAATATCCTTTTTATCCTCATTGCTCAGCAAGCCCGCAATAACAAATGGTTGTCCGTTTTTAACCCGCACATACGCAGTTGCTTCGCGCGATTTCATCCAGGGATACTCATCATTTGCCCCAACCCAGGAGTAGATATAGCTAACTTCAGGCTCAACTTTGATCACCACGAAATCCTTATCCACGATCGAAGGAGTAATATTTAACCTGATACCCGGCTCAACCCAGCGCACTTCGGTTTGCGCAACGCCTGCAGTAACGGTAGTAATGGTGTAAGGCACCTTATCGCCGACGAAAACCTGGGCTTCCTTGTTATTCATCGTGGTCACCCGAGGTCTGGATAAAACTTTAGCTCGGGCCTTTGTCTCAAGCATATTAATCGTCATAGCAAACGAGGTTGCCGAACGCTCAAGATCAAAAAACTGAAGCGGTGATACTGCGCCCACCTTAGCCGCAGTGGCAGCCAGTGTAGTCGGTCGCTGGCGCTCCTGCAAAGAAAAATCAAGGTCATCCGGCCAATCAACTCCAAGTTGTCGAAGAGCATCGTTGCCAATTTCAAGAACTTTGACCTCTAATAATACCTGCGGCTGGGCCACATCCACTTTATTCAAAATGCTCATCGCCTCATCGATCTCTTTAGGGGCTCCAACCAAAACCAGAGAGTTCTCCGCTGTTGAGGAATTAACAGTTGAAACAACGCCTTTTAAATAATTCTTGGCTTCCTCGCTATTAAGGTTTCTCAAAGGCACGACCTGAACTTTGGTCATGCCTTTCTTGATCTTCTCCTCTAAGGAAACAAATAAAATATTCCCATTTGCTGAACTACCCAACCCATACGCCTGGGACAAAACATCTAATGCTTCCTTGGTCGTTACTTTCTTAAGATGGATGGTAACCTTGCGCCCGCGCAAAGTAGGATCTAAAACAATATTCTGGTTGTCGGCTTCGCCAATAATCCGCAAGACATCCTGCAGATCTGCTTCATTAAAATCCAGATCAATCAAAGTTGCTGGCACAGCCGGTTCTTGTGGGATATTGGGAGCCACGCGTTGCTGTGTTGCGTTTTCTGCTAATGTCTGCACATTCTCTATTGTTTGATCAATGAGATCAAAACTTGTTTTACCACCTTGGGCCGGCTCTGTTGCCTGGCTTTTCTGGGCAAATATAACCATGGCGCTTATCAAAAGAAAAACTAGCACTCGTTTATTTTGCATTCTCATCTCCTAATTCAAATATAAAATCTTTATTTGCCTTTTCAAGCGTAACTTTCTGCGGCTCTATGTTTTTTACGAGGTACTCTCCTACCGTATCCCCTTTTTTAAAAACCCCTATCCCTTCAAACGTCTCCATCAGGAAAAGCGGAGCATGTTCTTTATACAAAATGCCAAGCAACCTAAACTCGCCTGACTCAACATTAGTCACATAATTATACAACGCCCCGAGCAAAGGCGCAAAGGGATCACGAGTAAGCTCAAGCTCAACAGGATTTTGCATCTTTAGTGCCTCAAGTAACTCTTCTTCCTCTGTTGCCCAAGCATGCTTGCCGATGAGGAAAACCATACCGATGATCATCACCACTAATCCTACCCGCTTCATGCGTTTATCCTGTCTTTCCTTTTTTTAAACCATACAGCTTCAAGGTAAAGGTGCATTTAAGCAATGGATACTTAGTCCTATTAACGTTGATATCTGTCAGAGTCATCAACTGATTAGGCTGCTCCAGATCAATCAAAAACTTAGTAAGATTAAAAAAATCAGATATTACTGTCATCTTTATAGGCATAAAAGCTAGCTTTTCTTCTTCTGTGCCGCTATCCTTGCGAGGAGGAGGATTAGTTTTTGCGGCGGCATCTTCTAAAGGCACCTCGACAAACGACTGTGCTTTCAAATCCTCAATTTTGATCTTATACTTTTTTGATAATTCCGAAACCTTATCCAGAAACATCGCAATATCCTGCTCACTGAACAACATTGCCTCAAGTTTTTCTCGTTCCGTCGTATATTTTTCAACCAGCTTATTCAGATTCTTAGCATCATTTTCTAATGCCTCAAGCTGTATACGCTTTCCTCTAAATCTATTCTCTATCTGGCTGTAGGAAATTATATTGAAACCTATTAAAACCAGGACCAAAATGCTTACCCCTGCGCAAACAGCAATTCCTATTACTTTTGCCTGGTCAGGAGAAACCTCAAGGTTTTTTATCTTCAGATCTAAGCTCATTATTCTTAAATGTTGTGCTCAAGCTAAAATCAACGAACTTCTTTCCTTCAACTTCCCGCTCTTTTAAGAAATCAAACTGCGTGTTATTAAATAAAGTATTATTGTTAATATTGCGTAGGAATGTCGCAATAGAGCTGATATTCCAAGTGGTGCAATCAAGTTTTACTCCCAGCGATTCAGCAAGGTTAAATTGGTTCATGTGCACATCTTCCGGCAGCGCCTTCATGAGCTGTCCAAAAACTTTAGTCCAGGCTACCCTTTTAATTTTTTGCACAACCTTGACCTGCGAAAACAATAAGTTTCTGGTTGACTCAAGGAGATTTTTCTCTATTTTAAGTTGGGTAGTTTGCCGTTCCAGCGTTTCGATCTTGCCACTGGCAAGACTCTCTTGTTTTAAAAGGTTATTTTTTACCGACATCAGCAAAAGACTGGCTATACCTAATACGGCAAGGGCGCCTATTATATAAAAAACAATAAAACGGCCTGTTTTAAAGAGGGCTTCCTGAAGCTTTATCTTATGTAAGAATACATTAAAATTAAATTTCTCTTTTACCCCCCTGAAATAAAGCAACGGGCCGGTAAGCGCAAGGACATACGCTGGATTGAACACTTTGTCTTTTGTAACGAGACCATATTCATCGAGCTGGGGGGCTTTTGTCTCGATCTCAAGGGATGTCGACAACATCTCGGCAAGATCCGCTGCGTTTTCATTATCCCAAATTAGCCACATCCGCTCAAGCGCGCGGTTCGCCCACTGCAGATGGTATGACTTAACCACCCTGCGCAGCTCTTCAACCCAGCTTAAAAACACGGTCTGCTTTATTTCCTGCGCTGCGCCGCATAAATCTTTCCTTCCGACGGCAAACTGAAAAAACAACTTACACTCACCCTGCCAGAGGACCATGATCCAGCTGGCAGCATCGCCTAACACGATCAATGCCTCAACCGCGCTCTTTGACAAACGCGAGGCAAACAACTCCAAAGCATTCAGAGGGCTGATCTGCAGGCTCTCAACAGATAGCCCAGTGCGGCCTACTGCCTCTAAATAATAATTTTTGCTCTCATGGGTCAAGGCGCAAAAAATGACCAAGAATCTATTCTGCTCAACGGCAAAGGTTGCGTGCGTAAAATCAAATGCCTTATTAGCGAATTTAGGGATGCGCTCAATTTGATTGCGGATCATGCCTTTTAATTCGCCATCAGGAATCTTGGGAAGCGCGGTTTGCTGGATAAAAAGGTCTTCAGAGGAAAGGGTGAGGCAGATTTTTTTGGGCGCGATTTTTTCTTTGGCAATAATCTCCTTAATCGCCTTAGTCAGATCGCCAGGAGAAGACAAGGAAAAAGCGGGAAGGTCAACCTTCCCGCTTTTTTCAACAATGAGTTCTTTTTGCCTTTTCTTTACGTCAACATAGCGTAATTGTTTCAGCGATATCTCTAATCCTAATATCTCTTCAGCCATGTCTCCTTTTCAATAGACAACTAACTCTCACAACGCTATTAGTAATCTTTTAGTCAAACACACCATAACTATGGTATGTGAACATCAGGAAAGCTTGAAAAATGGGTGGATCTATCAATCTGTGCCCCATCAGTATTTATTACAATATTATAAGCAGTTCCGGGCTTAACCTTGCAAGAGGGAACAGTCCCCCCCGTTACATACGTTCCCAGTACAGCATCTGTTGCCGGACCGGCGGCAGGCCAAGTCCTTCCATGCTCTGAATAATACAATTGGATAGCGGTATCGAGGGAACGGATATTTGCTGCGCAGTCTTTGGTGTTTGCCTGTCTAATCGCATTAAGTGTGTTAGGAATCAACATCGCAACCAAGATACCAATAATGATTAAGACTACTAACAATTCCACAAGAGTAAAACCATATGCCCTTTTCATTGTACACCTCCTCCTCTGTTGGATATACCTACGGTTGTTTTAAATCGTGGCACCAAGAAAATTGCTCCCCCCTTCCTTACGTGCTTACCATATAAGTGTACCACAAAATCACCCGTATTTCAACTAACCGCTTTCAGCTATCTAACCTTTTCATTGGCAATATTATACAAAATAACACAGTTTTTTGCAATCTTTTTTTAACGAGAGCTTAAATTATTCCAAAGGGAAAATATGGGCATATAGATAGCCATGAGCACAAAAAGCACCAGCCCCCCCACAAAAATAATCAGGATCGGCTCAAGCATAGTCAAGAAACGACTCACCCGGTTTTCAAACTCTTCTTCAAAATGGATAGCCATGCGCTCAAGCATCTCACGCAATGAGCCGCTGGCTTCTCCAACCGTAATCATTTCTGATAAAAACGGCGGGAAAACCTGCGTCTGTGCCATAGAAACACCCAAAGGCTCACCTTGCACAATCTTAGTTTGCACCGTATCTAAGGCTTTGCGTATCGTTGAATTAAGCGCTGCTTCTTTTGCAACCTCAATGCTCGCTGTTAACGGCAAGCCGGCGCTAATCAAAAGGCTCATCGCGCTCACAAATCGCGAGATCGCAACAGTATAAAATATCTTTCCGAACAACGGAAGCTTCAGCTTATAAGCGTCAATGATTTCTTTACCTCGAATAGTCCGCATGAACCTGCGGTACAAAAACACTGCGCCAATAAACAAAGCTATAATAATAAGCCAAAAATAACTCGTGCGCACGGCTTTCGAGATATTGATAACGATTTGCGTAAAAAACGGTAATTCAATCTTCATCTTTTCAAACACAGACTGGAACACGGGAATAACCCAAAGCAGCATCACCATAACCACGACCACCGCAAACGCAACCACAACCAAAGGATAGGTGGTTGCCTGCTTAAACTTATCCTGAAATTTCTTTTGGTTGGTTAAATACTGCAGGAGCTTGCGCAGGATCTGGGAAATATCTGCGCCGATCTCCGCCACTCCTAACAACGCTCTATAGAGCGGCGGGAAAACTTCAGGGAATTCATTGAACGTCTGATGGATGGTTGCGCCGGAGGAAAGCTTATTTTTCATCTTGCTGATCACGATCTGCAGCTGCTGCGATTCAACCTGCTTCCACAGGATATCGGTCGCTCTCAATATGGTGATGCCCGACTCAAGCATCGAGGTCAACTCGTGAGTAAACATGATCAGCGTATCAATCTTGATGCCTTGGCCAAAAAGAGAGAATCTATTTTTCTTGTATGCGCCAACAGCTAAGACATATCCCCCGCCATCACGCAGTGTCTTCTTGACCTCATCAGCATTTTCAGCTTCAGATACCCCGTGATAGATCTTGCCATTCTGGTCGCGAACTTTATATACAAATTCAGGCATAGGTTAGTTATCCTGCATCAAGAAAAGCAACCCGCATCACTTCTTCCAGCGACGTAACCTTAGCAATTGCCTTGGCAACGCCGCTTGCATTAAGTGTGCGCATCCCTTGGGCAATGGCCTGCTTGGTCAGCTCTGATTCATCTGCCCGCTGAAGAGTAAGCTTACGTATCTCATCACTCATCACTAATATCTCAAAGATCCCCGTACGTTTCGAATATCCCCTTTGATTACATTTTTCGCAGCCTTGTGGTTTAGCCAACGTAATCTTTTGACTGCCAGCGGGAACGGCTTTATCAAATGACCGCAATGAATCGACATTCTCTTCGTAATCAGCTTGACAATGAGGGCACAGCTTTCTGACTAACCGCTGGGCAATAACACCCACCACCGATGAGCTAATCAAAAAAGGCTCAACGCCCATATCCAAAAGCCGGGTTATCGCGCCGGTCGCATTGTTGGTATGCAAGGTTGACAAAACAAGGTGCCCAGTTATAGCTGCCTGCACAGCAATCTCCGCAGTTTCCAAATCGCGGATTTCGCCCACCATAATAATATCCGGATCCTGGCGCAAGATATGCCTGATTGCGGTAGCAAAGGTATATCCGGCGCGCACATTGATTGCTGTCTGGTTCACTCGGGGCAGTTCATACTCAACCGGATCCTCAACAGTCACGATGTTACGCGTCTGCTCATTCAAGGTATTCAACATCGAGTACAACGTCGTGGTCTTGCCTGATCCGGTCGGGCCGGTAATTAAAATAATGCCATAGGGCCTTAAGATAAGATGACGCACCACTTCAAGCTCATGCTCATCAAAACCCACATGGTCAAGAGGCAATAATACGCTTTCCTTATCTAAAATGCGCAAGACCATTTTTTCGCCGAAAATCCCGGGAAGGGTTGAAGCGCGGATATCATAAATCTTGCCTTCCTGGGTAATACTCATCCTGCCATCCTGCGGCATTCTTCGCTCGGCAATATCCATCCCCGATACAATCTTAAGTCTTGAGATTGCGGCAGGCTGCAAATCTTTAGGCACCATCATTTTTTCATACAATACGCCGTCAACGCGAAAACGGATAAACATGCCTTCTGCCTGGGGCTCAAAATGCACATCCGATGCCCCCTGCCCAATCGCTTCAGTGAGTATTGAGTTAACCAGCTTTACTAACGGCCCGTCCTGAACAGCAATCTCAAGATCTTTCAAAGATTTTTCTCCTGCTGCCTGGACGTCATGCTCTTTTTTCTTCGCCGCTATTTCATTCATTGCTGCTGCAGTATGATCATTCGCGGTAAAGTATTTATTCAAAAGAGTATCGATTTGTTTACGGGTAGCAATAACAACCTTAGTCGAATAGCCGGTTAACCGCCCTAATTCCTGGGGCGACATAATATCTAACGGGTCGCTGATCGCAACAACCAGGCGCCACTCTTCAACCCGCAAAGGAAATAAGTGATGCTTGCGCAAGAAATCAAGAGGCATATTCTTAAACAGGCTCTCATCAAGGGGTTCTGCATTCAAATCAACAAACGTCAAGAGATATTCCTGGGCAAGCGCACGCAGGAGCGTCTCTTCAGTAAGAAAACCTTTATCAATCAAAATCGCCCCAAGCATCTTCTTTTTTGTCTTCTGTTCCTCAAGCCCCTCATAAAGCTGCGCCTCATTGATCACCCCGTGCTTAATGAGGATCTCACCGATGCGCAGATTTTTTTCTACATTCGAAGGCCTGGTCATGCTTTCTCTTCCTTCCACAGCTTATAGGCATACTCCAGGATTTCGCTTTTTGCTTCAGAGTTAACGTCTTCAATCTTAGCACCTAATTCCCAACCCTCTTCTTTTTGCTTCATCCATTTGACGGATCCCTTAAGCAACACCGGCAGCGTTGCGCCCGGCATATAAATTCTTAACTTTAATGATTGTTTATCAAATAAATTTACTTTCGGAATGAACAAGCGCAAACCCTCACGAGAAAATTCCAAGATCCTCGCCTGGGAAGGGCTCTCGCCGTTTACCTCCAACTCAATAATTGCCTTAAGCGTTATGCTAAACCGCAAAAAGCGCCTTCGCTCATTAATGCCAAAACGCACAAAACGTCGTCGATCATTCATGGCTATTTAGCTTTCTTAAATATGTATCCTTTATTATAGGGCTCTTGGGGACGAGAAGCTTGTGGCGGAGTAACGACGGGCTTAATCTTTTCAGGAGGCGCCACAGCAGCAGGAGTCGCAACAACAGGGGTCTTTTGCGGCGCAATTTTCGGTTGGGCGCTCTTGCTCTGCTGTGCAACACCCTGTTCTTGCTTGGCAGCTTGAGGTTGAGCAACGGTTTTTTCTTTCTTTTTTACGGGATTTTTCTTGGCAATGGTTTTTTTAAGGGAGGAATTTTCTTCGTAGAGTTTTTTATTTTCTTCGATGAGTTTTTCGTTTTTGGTTTGTAATAATGCCTGCTCGATTGCGATCAGACGCTTGAGCTCTAAAAGATCTTGCGCTATCTTTGCTTTTAAATCAAGATCTTCAGCAAACACCAAAGAACCACACGCCGTCACAAAAAACAAAACCAACGCACATACGAGCTTTCCTGATGTCATCATGGCTATATGCTTATGCAAACGTTACATCCTTTGTAGGCATTATCTAACATCAGTAAAATAATCAACTTACAAGCATTATAAAGATTCTTGATCGATATGTCAATAAAGATTTGCGGGAGGATCTTCAGGGGTGGTTTCAGCCGGGTTATCATCTTTCACGGCGCACAGGGTGAGGCGGTTTCTTCCTGCTTCTTTGGATTTATAGAGAGCCATATCAGCCTGCTTGATTAACTCGTCTTTGTTGACAGCGTGGTCGGGGAAGGTGGCAACGCCTAAGCTTACCGTAACCTGTATCGGGGTATCATTGTGAAAAAACTTGAACGCTTCTATAGAGGCCCTGATCTTTTCAGCGATAGCGGCAGATTCCTGCAAATCTAACTCTGGAAGTATGACGGCGAATTCTTCTCCGCCGTAACGCGCAATCACATCAACCATGCGCACATTATTGGTAATAATCTTTGCCACATCCTTGAGAATCTGATCCCCTGCCTGATGGCCAAAGGTATCATTGATATCCTTAAAGAAATCAATGTCAACCATGAGCAATGAAATCACCCTCCTGTTCAGATGCTCAAACCCGGCTGTTAATTTATACTCCAGACACTGCTGAAAGTACCGATGGATATAAACGCCGGTGAGGCCGTCTTGCACCGAGAGTTCATAAAGATTCGCATTGTCAATCGTCACCGCTGCTAACGAGGAAAGCGTGGCCAGTGATTTAATCTCATGGGCAGGAATAGGGCCCTGCGTAGCGCTTTTGCCCAAAGCCAATAAGGCGACTAACTTTTCATTAGAAAAGAACGGAACAAATAAAAATAATCCCTGCGTCTCCAAGGTTTGAGCCACAAAGGCATCGCATTTAAAACGCACTAGCGAATCCCGAATCCTGGCAGGGTCAAGCTGCAGAATCTGCTTCTGGCTTAAGAAAAACGCAATGAATTCTGCGTTAACATTAAAATCTATGCCCCGGATATCTTCTGTTATCCCTTTCCAGGAAACCGGCATGAACTTATGCTCTGCTTCCGTTTTCAGAAATAGAATCGCCTTCTTGCTGCCGATGATTTCCGCAAACATGTCAATGGTCAACTGCTTGATGCGGTCAAGATCAACCACAGAAGATATTGCGTCGCTCACCCGGTGCAGATTAATCAACTCAAACATCTTGGCGTACAATTCTTTATTGACTTCCTCAAGCGTCTTGGTCAGGCGCATATTGGATACAGCGACAGCCAACTGATTACTCACGGATCTTAATAAACGCAACCCCTCATCAGAAAAAGCAGTAGCGCCCTGATGGCCGCTTAAGGCAATAAAGCCCACCACCGCCTCCTTCACTATCAAAGGCGCGATGATCTCCGGATTCACCATATTTATGATCGCGTAGTGCTGTTTGTTTGACATATCCAACTTCTTGCCCAGCTCGCTGATAGTTATCGGCTGCTTGCACTCGCTAATAATCTTGAACACATCGTCGCCTTTAAGGATTTTAAAATCCTTAAACAGCGCCTGATCAAAATTCCTAAAAGCCCGGGCGATAAAGGCATCAGTATCCTCAAGGAAAATAATCCCGCGATGCGCATGCAAATGTTTTGTTAAGACATCTAGACTCTTCTCAAGAATATTTTCTTGTTTAACGTCTATAATCTCATCGTTGAACGCATGCAAGGCATCCAGAAAATAATCCTTCTTCTTGACCTCTTCATCTAAGCGAGCAATATCCTTTTGCAGCGTTTCAATCTGCGCCAGGAGGCCATCAACCGCTTTTTTGTCGGGCAAACCGAACATACTCGTATCCGTTTAGGTAATGTTGCTTATTTTGTGTAATGGTAATGTGTAACAAGTGAGGAGGTTTTTCACGTAGGAAGTTGGTTGCGGGGAGAGGATTTGAACCTCTGACCTATAGGTTATGAGCCTATCGAGCTACCAGGCTGCTCCACCCCGCGAAAACATTGTATCAGAAAGAATAATAATTACAACTACTTTTCGTAATTCATAATTTAAACCCTAAACCATAAATTCTAAATTCGAAATACTAAATCCTAAACAAATTATAAATTCAAAATTACAAATTCAAAACAAAACACTCTTGTTTGGAACATTAGGATTTGTAATTTCGGGTTTGTTTAGAATTTCGATATTAGGATTTCGAATTTAAAATCTCAAAAACTATAGTATACGCTTACTCCCTAGGATCCTCCGGCACAATTTTTACCGGCACTTCGCCTTTGCGCACAACACCCATTTTTTCCCTGGTAATTTTTTCCTGATAGATTGGATCATGCGCAATGCGCCGGGCCTCTTCTTCCAAAAGCGAGTTCTCAATCCTTAACTGTTTGATGTTTAATTCAAGCTGCGCATTCTTATCGCGCAATTCTTGCAGCTTCGTGTAGCCAGGCAAAAAAACGATCAGCAAGAAAACGCTAAGCCCAAACAGCCAAAATACTTTTTTTAGGACTGGCAGCATTGCTTTTTATTTCCACAGTGTTCCGGCATAAACAGCGCGCGAACCTAACTCCTCCTCAATGCGCAACAGCTCATTGTATTTGCAAATGCGGTCGGTGCGCGAAAGAGACCCGGTCTTGATTTGGCCGACGCCGGTTGCAACCACCAGATGCGCGATCGTCGTATCTTCTGTTTCTCCTGAACGATGCGAAACAATTGCTTTATATTTATTTTTCTTGGCCATCGCGATAACCTCAAGGGTTTCCGAAAGCGAACCAATCTGATTAACCTTGACCAAAATAGCATTACCGACCTTTTCCGCAATCCCTTTCTTAAAAATGCGGGGGTTAGTGACAAAGATATCATCGCCGACTAATTGTAACGCGCTGCCAAGTTTTTGGGTTAATTCTTTCCAGCCGCTCCAGTCATGCTCTGACAAGCCATCCTCGATCGATACCAAGGGATACTGTTTCTGCCAGCGCTCGTAAATGGCAATTAAGGCATCGTTTTTTTTCTGGCTTTTTTCAAACGTATACAGATAATCCTTATAAAATGAGCTAGCAGCGCAATCCAACGCTAAGTAAACATCCTTGCCAGGCCGATACCCTGCTTTTTCAATTGCCTGCAAGATCAATCCCAGCGCTTCTTCATTAGAGGTAAGGCTCGGCGCGAATCCTCCCTCATCGCCGACAGAAGTAGATAACCCTTTTGACTTAAGAATCGCTTTGAGGTTATGAAAGACTTCGGTCGCGTAACGCAACGCCTCTTTAAACGTGGGCGCGCCCACCGGCATAATCATAAATTCCTGGATATCAAGATTATTATCCGCGTGCAGTCCGCCGTTAAGAATATTCATTAAAGGCACAGGAAGCAGACACGCTTTCTTGCCGCCTAAAAACTCATATAAGGGTTGCTTCTTGGTAAGAGCAGCTGCCTTTGCCACTGCCATAGAAACACCCAGAATAGCATTTGCGCCCAAGTGCGCCTTATTATCGGTAGCATCAAGCTTAAAAAGAGCCTTGTCGATTTTCTCAAAATCAGGCGCTAAACCCTTTATCTTTGAAGCAATTAACGTATTAACATTAGTGACTGCCTTAAGCACGCCCTTACCCAGATAACGCTTTTTATCATTATCGCGCAGCTCTAATGCTTCGTTGTCTCCTGTTGAGGCGCCTGAAGGCACTGCTGCCCGGCCCATAATACCATTATCCAATATTACATCCACTTCAACCGTGGGATTTCCCCTTGAATCCAATACTTCCCGCGCAACTACTTTCTTGATCTTTGCCATGCTTGCTCCCTTTCGTAGTAAGATATTTTTGAGCTTTTATTATACACGTAAAATATGCCCGGTCAAGAAAAGAATTGACTTTGCCTGTCGGTTATGATACGTTACTTACTACTTCTAACCTTGATACGATTATCCCGCCTTTTTCGCTAGGAAAGGAAATCTAATGAACTGGAAGAAAACTAAATTCCAAATCAAACTCTACGTAAAACTCTACTGGATACGCATAATCATCATCACAGTTGTTTCCGGGCTTTTTATCTCACTTATCTTTTTTATTGCAGCCGGCTTAAAAGCGTGGAACGAGGCAGAATCATACCTTAGGCAATCCCAGCTTGCCATGATCCCTTTACAGCTGTATCTGCAGATCATCATGGCGCTTGTCTTCGGGTTTGTCTACACCTTTCTCATGTATTGGCTTTATTTTAAACGCGGTGCGCAATCCTTCTCGCAAACCCAAAAGAAATCCGTTGCCGGCGCAAAAATCGGCATTACCTGGAATGACGTAATTGGTATGGATGAAGCAAAGCAAGAAGCCTTTGAAGTAGTCAATCTCATCAAAGACCGCGCTGAAGTGCAGCGCATGGGCGGCCAAATCTTACGCGGCTTGCTCATGGTCGGTCCTCCGGGTTGCGGCAAAACATATTTGGCTAAAGCGATTGCTACGGAAAGCGGATTCCCTTTTATTTCTATGTCAGGATCGGAGTTTGTGGAGATGTTTGTCGGCGTTGGCGCAGGAAGAATCCGCAGCCTCTTTAAACAGGCGCGCATGCAGGCTGAATTTCAGGGCGGCTGCATTATCTTTATCGATGAAATCGACGCGGTCGGCGCGCAACGGTCGCTTGACCGGGGCTTTGGAGGCACCACAGAACATAACACAACGCTCAACCAGCTGCTGGTTGAAATGGACGGCTTAAAAGATAAGGATGAAAATATCGTTATTATCGGGGCTACCAATGCCCCAGAAGGAGTGCTGGACGCAGCGCTTCTACGCCCGGGTAGATTTGACCGCAAGATTTATGTCGACCGGCCGAACCTTGAAGATAGAGAGAAACTGCTCGTCTATTATTTAAAGAATGTCAAATATGAAGCAGGCAGCGTGCGCATTGATCATCTGGCGCGCATGACCGTCGGTTACAGCCCCGCGGAAATTTCTAATCTGGTCAAAGAAGCAGCGCTCATCGCCGTACGGCACAAAAAAGAAATTATCAGCATGAAGGATATCGATGAAGCCAGAGAGCGCATTGCCCTGGGCATCAAGCGCCGCATCAAATACCGCGAAGAAGAAAAATGGCAGACCGCATACCATGAAGCAGGCCATGCAATTATTACGTACCTGCTCGTCCCTACCAGCGATGTTTTCAAGATAACGATTACGCCGCGCGGCTACACCGGCGGCGTAACCTGGACTCCGGAACGGGAAGAAATTTTTATCCGCGACAAAACCAAATTACTGGGACGCATTAAGAGCGCGCTTGGTTCATATGCTGCCGAACAACTGAAACTTGGCGTAACCACTGCGGGCGTGTACGGCGATTTTACCACTGCCATGAATATTGCCCATGAAATGGTTTGGTCATTAGGTATGGGCAAATCCGGCTTGATTGGTAACTTTGCCAGTCCAAACGTGCGTTCTTGTTTTGGAGAAAACTCAAACCTCTCTGAAGCAATGAAAGCTCGCCTTGATAATGACACCCAAGAGATTCTGCAATCTTGCCTTAAAGAAGTCCAGGACGTTTTAAAAAAGGAAGAATTACTGCTTGACCGCCTTGCCAAAGAATTAGTGGCTAAAGAAGAATTAAACTATGATGAAGTTGAGGCTATATTTACGGAATTTGGCAAGAATCGGGCTCGCTAGCCTCGCTGTTGCTTTTCTTCTTTCCGGGTGTTCATCTTCTACCTCCCCAAGCTTTACCCGCGAAAACTTCCAGCAAGCCATCCGCGATATCTGCATGCGGGAATACGGTTTTACGGTTACCACTAAACTTGTCGATAAAACTCTCTGGCTGTATCTGCCGGTTGACGGCATTTTTATGCAGGCAGAAAAACCTACCAAATACACCGAACGCTTTTCCGTTGAACAGACCAATAATACGTTAGACGGCGGCGTGATGCAGCTACAATACCTCATCAAGGCTGTCCCCGAAGAAGAAAAAACGCAACAGACGAAGATAAAAAAAGAGGTTATGGAAAACAACAATAACCTCTGGATGGTGCTGAGACGGGTATTGTTCAGCATGGACCGCTCGCAAAACAGCGAACCCGACTTTATCGCAACAGTTATCGCGGACATCACCAACGGCATTAAATTGCAGGAAACATTCTATTTCCTTGATTTAAAAAAGATATCCTATGGATATATTGCGACCGAGGAGTTTCAACATCGCATCGTCCAGGATATGGAACTTGCTCCTGCGCTGGTGGGAGACAAGGAAGGGACTTCGATTGCGTACCGCGATATCACCATGAAAGAATTTATTACCCAGCAGATCGCCAGCCGCGTGCGGTCGAAATTTCAGAAACCCGAGGTTGAGCAAACAGCAGATATCGATAAAGAGGTGCTCAAAGTGGTAAAGACTACCTTGGATATTTATCAGTTCAGAGATTTTAATGAGCTAGAATTAAGGAATCTTGCTACGGATAGCACGAAATCATTAAGCCGTGCTGCGGTGCTGGAGAAAACTGCGGATTAATCTAAGAATCTTCTGCTGTTGCAACCTGCTACTTCCTGACGACACAAACTTTCCTGCCTTTAAGCTTCAACGCTCCTTCGGTGATTAATTTGACGGCGCGCGGATAGAGACGGTGTTCAGCAGCGTGTATTTTTTCTTCAAGGCTCTTTAAGGAATCGCCCTCAACTATAGCAACTGCCTCTTGCAGGATGATCGGGCCATGGTCCATCTTCTCATCCACGAAATGCACGGTTACCCCTGTTACCTTAACGCCATAGGCATAGGCATCAGCAATGCCATGCGCTCCTTTAAATGCAGGCAGGAGCGCCGGGTGAATATTAATGATGCGGTTACGATATGCCCTCAACAAATCCCCGCCCAGGAGGCGCATAAAACCTGCCAAAACAATGAGATCAATCTTCTCTTGTTTTAGTATCCTGATAATCTCTTGTTCAAAGTCAGTCTTTGAAGCAAAATCTTCGCGCTTAACCAATGCGACCTTAACCTGCGCTTTGCGCGCTCGTTGCAAAACGCGCGCCTTTGGGTTATCGCACACCAACAGCGCGATCGCCGCTTTAAACACGCCCCTCTTTCTTGCATCAAGCAACGCCTGGAAATTACTGCCATTGCCTGAAGCAAATACTGCAATGTTTAAACTCGCTTGACCCATACCTTGTCTTCCTTTCGCGCAATCGCTTTGGTGGGACACACCTTAAAACACTCGCCACGATTATCGCAGATGTGATAATCGATGGTTGCAAGATTATTGATTATCTTAATCGCCTGAACAGGACAAGCCTTTTCACATTTGCGGCAAGCAATGCAACCGGCAGAACACACATCCATTACTTTCTTACCCATGTCCAATGACCTGCAGCGGACAGCGTAATGTTTACCTACCTCAACAATGCTAAAAAGTTTTTTAGGACACACAGCCACGCACTTACCACAGGAAGTACACTTATCTTCGTTGACCACAGGAAGATTATCGTCGTTAAGTGAGATCGCGCCAAAAGGGCACACCTGGACGCAGGTGCCAAAACCAATACAGCCCCACGCGCACGCCTTTGGGCCGCCCATAACCAGATTCGCGGCAATACAATCGTGCACGCCTGTATATACAAACTTGTCTTTTGCGCGCGTTTTTCCGCCATGGCAATGCAAGACTGCTACGCGCTTAATCCGCTTCTTCGCCTCTATCCCTAATATCTGGGCGATAGCAACTCGCGACTCCTCAGAGCTGACGGCGCATTTATCAACAGTACAGCTGCCCTGAATTAAACCTTCAGCAAAGCCCATGCAACCCGGCTTACCGCAGGCGCCGCAATTTGCGCCCGGGAGCTTTGCTAAAACTTTTTCAAGTCGCGGATCAGCGACAACGCAGAATTTCTTTGCGGCAATAGCTAAACCGACGCCAAAGGCGATACCAAGGCCACCCAATACTAATATAGGAATAAGAATATTCATTTTTAAAACTTAAATCCATTAAATCCCATGAACGCAAGGCTCATGAGCGCAGCAACAATAAACGCAAGCGGAACGCCGCGCAAAACTTTCGGGGCATTGCCAAACTCAAGCCGCTCGCGGATACCCGACATTAAGAGCATAGCCAAAAGATACCCGATGCCGGCAAAAAAACCTTGCAATAGGCTGAATAAGAAACTGCCTGGCACAACCGTCGTGCCTACAAAAAAAGTTTCGGAATTCAATACCGCTACCCCCAGCACCGCACAATTAACCGTAATCAGCGGCAGATAGATTCCGAATGCCTTGTACAATCCCGGAGAAGTCTTACGCACAACCATCTCCACAAACTGCACAAAGCTAGCAATGACCAATATAAAGGAAATGGTCCTTAGATACGTGATATCAAAAGGAATCAAAAGATAGCGGTAGATGAGCCACGTAATAATACTCGACATGGTTGTGACAAATGTGACTGCGAACCCCATGGAAACTGCGGGCTTGATCTCTTTTGAAACGCCGATAAATGAACACAACCCCAGAAATTTCGAAAGGATGAAGTTGTTGATAAAAACCATGGAAATCATAATTGCCATAAATTTACTTACATCCATCGCACCCTACCTTTGTAATGCCTTTGCCGGTATTACGTTTGCTGTGCCAATAATTTACTGCTCCGATGAGCAACCCCATGGTCATCAGCGCCCCGGGAGCAAGAATCATCATCGTGACCGGCTCAAATCCTTTGGCAATGGTAAAGCCGAACAAGGTCCCTGCGCCTAACAATTCACGGATTGCGGCGATGATGACTAAAGCAATGGTAAAACCAACACCCATACCCAATGCATCAAAAATAGAATCAAGCACCGGCTTCTTGCAGGCAAAAGCTTCTGCCCTGCCAAGCACAATGCAATTGACAACAATTAAAGGAACAAAGATCCCCAACGACCTGTTCAGCGCCGGAAAATAAGCCTTCATCATTAATTCGTTGATGGTCACAAACGTTGCAATGATCACGATAAAACACGGGATGCGAATCTGATCAGGAATAATCTTGCGCACCGCCGAAATTATGATATTGGAGCCAAACAAGACGAACGTCGCAGCAACACCCATGCCAATAGCATTCACGACGGACGTTGAAACGGCTAATGTAGGACACAAACCTAGCACCAGCCCAAAGGTCGGATTCTCAATAGTAATTCCTTTTTTGAATTCAAAGAGTAAACGTTTTATCATATGACCTTTATCGCTTAGTTCCATAGATGCGCGGCCGAATATAGCGGTCAATAAGCGGCACAAACGCATTCATAATCAAGATTGAATAAGATACGCCTTCAGGATATCCGCCAAAACGGCGGATAATAAAAGCGAGCGCGCCGCAGCCAATGCCAAAGACAAACTGGCCGTTGCCACTCAAAGGCGACGTAACATAATCCGTTGCCATGAAAAAAGCGCCCAGCACTGCTCCGCCAGCAAGGATACTGAAGAAAGCATCGCCCTTAAGAAATCCCGCGGGATCGAACAACCAACTTAATAGTCCCAGCGTCACGATAAAGCCTGCCGGCGTCTGCCACCATATATATTTCTTCCACAATAAAAATGCTGCGCCTATCAATAACGCAAGAATGCATACCTCCCCGATACAACCGCCGCGTTTACCAAGGAATAAATCAAGATACGATAACCCCAACTCTGCGAATGAAGCAACCTTGCCCTCTTTCAATAGCGCTAAAGGCGTAGCCGAAGTAACAGCATCAACACCTAAGGGTTTGGGAAACGAAGTCATATGGCTAGGCCAGGAAGCAAGGAGAAATGCGCGCGCGGCAAGCGCAGGATTAAAGATATTTTTACCTAATCCGCCGAACGCGTACTTTGCGATAATAACGGCGAATACGCCTCCCACCAAAGGAATCCACAAGGGAACGCTGGGAGAAAGATTGTACGCTAACAACAAACCTGTCAGCGCAGCCGAACCATCTTTAACCGTAATCGTTCTATGTGTTAACCGTTGTATCATCCCCTCAACAACGACACAGGTAACTACTGCTACCACAATTACCTTGACTGCATCGAGGCCAAAGATTATCGAGCCAGCTATTCCTGCCGGCAGAAGCGCGCAAAATACCGTCCACATGATCCGCGTCGTTGTTTCGGGGCTACGGATATGGGGAGAAACGGTAACGTTCAGTCTATTGAGCATTGTTTATCTCGCTGGTGAGCGTGTCCTGCAAAGAACTCATTTTATTTTTTATTGCCTGCATAACAGCGCGGGAAGAAATAGTTGCGCCGGTAATCGCCTGGATTTCATCGAATGTCTTCAAATTCTTCCCTTTAAACTGATTACGAAATGACGGCTCGGTTATTTTACTGCCTAAGCCCGGCGTTTCATTCGCCGAAAGAATCTTAACCTCGCCGATAGCAAGCGCGCGATCAAGGCCGGCCAACACTTCAATTTCCGAAGAATATCCCTTGCCCTGGCACTTCAGCACAAAACCCTTGATCTTATGTTCTGCATCAAAAGCACGATAAAATTCAGTCTTTCCTTCAGCTATATACGGCTCAAACGATACAGCATCAGGCATCAGCTCCTTCAAGGCGGCTTGTTCCTCTTTTTCTTTTTGTAAAGCAATCTTTGGCTCGGTAACACCGTTAACTACGGCCAGCACGCTACTGGCAAGAAGACAAATTACTCCTAAGATAAAACCATACTTAACCATAACTTTCATTTTGGCAACCTCGTTTTTGCAAACTTGATTAACTGCACCAGGTTAATTTTCTGCGGACAGGTATAGCTGCATAATCCGCACTCCATGCAATCAAGACAACCGTACGATTTTGCAATATCCCACATCTGTTTTTCTGAAGCCTGAGCGATCAAGCAAGGCTCAAGGCCCACCGGACAATATTGCACGCAACGGCCGCAGCGGACGCACTCGCACGCCTGTACAGAAGGAGCAACGCTTTCCGAAGAAAATATGATGCCATTCGTGCTTTTGATAATAGGGGTGTCGAAACTATACTGGGCAACGCCCATCATCGGGCCGCCAAAAATGATCTTGGCAGGCTCTTTCTTCACAGGACCGCAGGCAGCATAAATATCCTGCACAGAAGTGCCAAGACGTATGAGAAAATTACCTGGCCGCTCGATACAGTCTCCTGTTACGGTAACCACGCGCTCAAACAAAGGCTTACCTAAATATACTGCTTCGTAGATTGCATAAACAGTGGCCACGTTCTGGATAACCACACCTATATCAAAAGGAAGTTTCCCTTGCGGCACTTCTTTGCGCAACACATTCTTCACCAGCTGCTTCTCCCCTCCTTGGGGATAGCTTGATTCCAAGATCCGTAGTGAGTATTGAGTATTGCGTATTGAGTTTTGTAAAACCTTAATCGCTTCAGGCTTGTTTTCCTCAATCGCAACGACCACATTCTTAGCTCCGGTTGAGCGCTGCACAAGCTCAATCCCCTGCACTATTTCGGGAGCCTTTTCAATCATGAGGCGATTGTCGCTGGTCAGATACGGCTCACACTCTGCGCCGTTGATAATCAGGGTATCGATAGGTTTCGGCGGCGTTAATTTAATATGCGTGGGAAAACTTGCCCCGCCCATGCCCACAATGCCTGCTTCAAAAACTATTTTCCTGATTTCATCAGCCGTTAATTTAGCAACAAGCTCTTTTGAGCGCTTAGTAAATGTTACGGCCCGCTCAGAACCATCCCCTTCAATGGTTATAGCGGGAAATCGTCCAGCTAAGGGGTGCGCCCATTCTCCGACAGCTATCACCTTGCCGGCGATGGACGCGTGGATAGGAGCATACACGTTTGCTTCTGCCTGCGCAATACGCTGCCCAACCGACACTTCATCGCCAACCAAAACCTTGGCAACACACGGCTTACCTATATGTTGGCTTAAGGCAAGATTCACCCTCTTGGGCAAAGGCAAGCTCTCAATAGGTTTATGCTCGGTTGTATGTTTGTGTTCTTCTAATTTAACCATGGAATTTTACGATCATAAATAAGATTACCGACACCCAGCAGGCTTACTAAAATCCCTACGGTAGCCAGAATAGAAGCGTGGGCGAAGTGCTCTGCGAGCAAGCTGCTCAAAAACATGAATAAAAGAAACCCTAGATGCATGACGATCTCAAGAGAACTAAAGATTTTACCCATCATGGCATTATCGCTTACATTATGAATAATCGTATTTGACGCAATCATAATCGGCGAAACAGAAATTCCTAACAGCAATGCTAGGAACGCCGCCACAAAAAAATGCGGATAGCGCTCAATAGTGAAAGCAAAAATAAACAACATGATACCGGAAAAAACAAGCGAAGTAAAGATACTTTTATATTGAGAAATGCGCTGGCCAAAACGCCCGTACAGCACTGAACCGGAGAATAGACCAATCCCGAGAAACATGATCAACAACCCCAGATCTTTAGTTGCAGAATGCAGCGTATTTTGGACAAACACAATCAGCACCACGTACGCTGATCCAAGAGCTGACCATAAAACAAACGTGATACCAGCGGTAAAACGAATATTTCTTTGCTTAAAGAAATAACGCACCCCCTCCTTGATCTCCTGGAATACGGTCTTGCTGATAACCTCTACGATCTCCCGGCTCACTTCTTTAAAATCAACGCTTGCGGCGCTTTTTTTGCTAATCAAGAAAATGAGAAACCCGGAAACCAGAAAACTGAAGGCATCAAGATAAAAGCCGCCCTTGGCTTTCAGTAATTCTACGATTATACCGCTAATGCCAAATCCTAATATTGCCGCAATCATCCCCGTAGTGTTAACTAAGGAATTGGCCAACACGTAATCTTTTTTATCTACCAATTCAGGGATAATGGCAAGTTTTGCCGGGACGAAAAATCTGCCTATGGAAAAAATAACAAAAATAATAAGATAGATCCAAACAAGATTCTTATCCAACAGAAAAAAAGGGATAAGGAACACCAATACAGCGCGCAAAAAATCGCACCAATACATGGTCCGGCGCTTATCCCATCGGTCGACATACACGCCAGCGATCGGACCGATCAAGAAAACAGGAATAATGGTGAACGAAAGGATCTTGGAAATGCCCATGGCTGAACCTTGATCGCGTGAATATATTAACGCAATCAGCGCCATCTGATCAAGCCTGTCGCCAAGCTGAGAGATAATTTGTCCAATCCATAAGAGCACAAAGTTATGATTCTTAAATATCTTACGGAATTTAGACATAGAATGAAGTCCCGAGATTAAAAGCAGACGTCCGCCAATAGAGCAGTGGCGGACTACAACTTACGTCACAAGACGTAAACTAAGGTTCCGTAAGTTGTCTGCAACGATTCTTGCCGCAATTAAGAGCAGGGCAAGTAAATTCGCAGACGTTCCTTCGGAACTACAACTTACGTCACAAGACGTAAACGAGGGTTCCGTAAGTTGTCTGCAACGATTCTTGCCGCAATTAAGAGCAGGGCAAGTAAATTCGCAGACGTTCCTTCGGAACTACAACTTACGTCACAAGACGTAAACGAGGGTTCCGTAAGTTGTCTGCTCATTTAAGCCGATGAGTGGATTTGAACCACCGACCCGCGCTTTACGAAAGCGCTGCTCTACCAACTGAGCTACATCGGCATATAGGCAAAATATACCCCCTAATTATAGCAACTTTTTGCCGCTAGTCAATCATATGATTGCTGCACCGTTGCTCATTCTTTCTGCCCCCTGGCGAGCGCTCTCGCTCAGATCGATTTCCCGCTGTAGACGGGATACCAATGATCTTTCCTCCCCCACAGAACTTTGGCGGACTCAAGCTCCATTGGCTAAAATCGACATTCGCTCGATCCCCCGCCAGGAGCAGATATAATAGGAATTCAGTATAAGTAATCAGCGGGTGACGCGAACTGCTTTCGAGCAGGGCGTAACGCAGGCCGAACGGGCACGGTTCACCCGCTATCAACAATTCGGTGAGAGTGAGGCCGAGTAGCCGAGCGCGATTTTTCACGCTGGGAAAAATCGCGCGTCCCTGCGAGAAAGAGCTCGCGGCAGGACCCGCTGCTTCAAGAACAATTTACACACAATTGAGTATACTGCCCTATTTAAGAAAATTATTGACAAAACAACCCTCTATGTTATAATTTTTTTGTAATTAGTTCAAGATTAACAAGTTGAGGAGTTGGCAATTTGTACTTGTTGTTTACAAACACCGTAAAGCAAAAATCAGTTCCAGATGCTTTACGGTTTTTTGTTGCAGAAAGCAACACACTTTGCCATCCGATAGGCAAAGGTGTATATCGCAGAAAGCAACACACTTTGCCATCCGATAGGCAAAGGTGTATATCGTAAAAACCACACCTTGCCAAATAGGTAGAGCAGGGTGACTGTTGAGACGTACCTTACGCACTGTGGGTGAACGTCGGGTACGCGCTCATTTGGGGGAGGTGAACAGTACAGCAATGGCACGAGGAAAAGTAAAGTGGTTTTCGAATCAAAAAGGATACGGCTTTATCACGACAGAAAGTGGTAAAGATGTATTTGTGCACTACAGCGCAGTCAAAGGCGATGGCTACAAATCTTTAGAGGAAGGCCAGGAAGTTGAGTTTGAGGTTACCCAGGGCCCCAAAGGAGAGCAAGCCACCGACGTTACCAGAGTATCTTAACGTTTCTCATAAAAAAATACTCCCGCACCTTCTTTTTGCAAAACAGAATATTCTGAAGGTGCGGGATATTTTATTGCAGGGTTTTGATTACCACAAAATCATTATTCTCTGCGACAATGGCATATTTCACCGCAGCAAGATTAGCCAAAAAATTCTTCTCAAGGGCTATAAAACTACCGGACGTACGCACGACGCGTTCAAAAAGGTCATCATTGGCGCTTATCAAAACATCCCCTAGATAAAAAACCATCCCCGGATCGCCCAAACCGTAAAAAACCACTTTTTCTCCAGGAGGCAAGACTCGCTTGACGCTTAAAGCGAGACGCTTTGTCTCAGGAATAAAGTCGAGGTTAAAAACCTTTCTATCGATAGATAGATATATCGTAGAACTTAAAGCAAGCGCCAAGACAAGTGGAACAGTATACTTTTTAAAAAGCGAACTTGCTGCCCACCCAAGCACAATAGCCAAGGCAGGATATATTCCTAAAATATACCAGTGTAGTTTAGTCTGCACCATGCTTACGGTAAGTAAAACCGCAACCACCCACAGTAAAGGTAAAAGATGACGCCTGTCTTTGCGAAACAACAAACTGCCAAATGCCGCCAGCACAGCGAGCAAACCAAAACCTCCCCATGGCCTGCCTTTATTGGGGATAACCTCAAAGTAGGTAAATGCATTGCCGGTATGGCCATCGAGCGCTTGTGTCGTGCGCACAAACATGTGCTTTACAAAATAATCTTTCACAAATCCCTTGCCATAATGCAGAAGCTCTATGCCATGCCACCATGCTAACACAACAAACACCAAAACTACCCCCCACAAAAAAGCAGGCTTTTTAAGCAAAGATAGCTTCTTAGTAATAAAAAGATAGGTAACAATAATAATGGGCGCCAAGCTGGCGCCGATCCATTTAGTAAAGAAAGCGCAGCCAACAGCAAGGACAGAAAGAAAAAGATACTGATCCCGCTCTTCCCCTAATTTGAAAAACAACAACGACAGAGCAATAAAAAACGTGAATGCCATATCAAGAGAGGCCATTTTAGCAAACCAAAGCACGTGCCACGTGGAAAGAAACATTACTGCCGCAGCAATCCCTGCCCTGCGCGAATACAGCTTTGCAGCGAAAAGATACACTACGATTACCGTGCCAACGCCGCAGAACGCAGAGAAAAACCGCGCTGAAAATTCATTAACGCCAAATAGCTTAAACATCACAGCAGTAACCCACATGTACAAAGGCGGCTTATCGCTCCATGGAAGCCCCATCCATGTCAAATCTATCCAGTTGTGGTTAATAAGGATTTCTCTTGCCACCTGCGCATAAAGACACTCATCCCAGGAAATCAGGCTCCC
>JAGOIJ010000006.1 GCA_017995695.1 Candidatus Omnitrophota bacterium
CGGATTGAGGAATTAATGCGTGAACTAAAAATGAATTATACTATAATAATAGTGACGCACAACATGCAGCAGGCTGCGCGCGTTTCCGACGATACGGGTTTCATGCTCTTGGGTGAACTCGTTGAGTTCTCAAAGACCCATGATTTATTTACTAAACCATGCGATAAGCGCACGGAAGATTACATCACGGGCCGGTATGGTTAAAAAAACTAAACAATTGGAGGAATCATGCAACGACATTTAGATGAAGAGCAGAAGGAATTGCACAAAGAAATTCTGCGTATGGCAGCGCTTGCCCAGGAAGCAATCTTTAAATCTATTGAAGCCCTGAAGAGTAAAGAAATTGTTATGGCTGAGCAGGTGATTGTTGCCGATACCAAGATTGATGAGCTCGAGCTATTGATTGATGAGCGGTGTATTGACCTTATTGCCCGCTACCAGCCCATGGCCGCGGATTTGCGATTTATTACCACAGGGATGAAGATTAACACCGAGCTTGAGCGTATTGCGGATTTAGCGGTGGATATCGCGCAGCGTGTTTTGCAGTTAGCGGATAAGCCCTTGCTGAAACCGCTCATTGATATCCCGGCGCTGTCCTTAGTTGCGCAAACCATGGTTCGCGATGCCATTAATGCCTTTATCAATAAGGATGTTGCGTTGGCGAAAAAAGTGCTTATTTCTGATACCGAAGCAGATACGTTGCGCAATCGAATTTCCGATGAATTGATTAATAATTATATGACGAAAGATCCCGACACAGCCCCGCGGGCTGTTTCGCTCCTTTTGATCTCCCGCCACCTTGAGCGCATCTGTGACCATACCACGAATATCGCTGAAGACGTCATTTATATGGTCGAAGGCAAAGTGGTCAGGCATCATCCTGAACAGCTGCAGTAAACCATCTTTCCTGTGATTTGCGGGTTGACCTTGGGCCCTGCTTGTGCTAAAATCTTTTAATGTATCTAGGAGTTCATGTTTCAGGTATCAAAAAGATCTATGAAGCGCCTGAAGAAGCGCGCAAGCTTGGCTGTAATACGATGCAGATTTTCACCCGCAGCCCCTTGCGCTGGCGGGAAGGCCGGCTTACTCCCGCCGATATACAAGAATTCATACAACAACGCGCGCTCTGTCAGATAAAGCCTGTTTTTATTCATATCTCGTATTTGATTAATCTGGCCTCCCCTGATCCGCGCCTTTATCAGGGGTCTATCAAGGCTTACATTGACGATATTAAAGAAGCAGAGGCATTGGGCGCAGAATATATTGTGACCCATATGGGCAGTCACAAGGAGACCTCTGAGCAGGCAGGCTTGGCGAGATTGACCGAAGCCTTGCGTCGCATTATCGAGAAAACCAGCGGTTCAAACGTGGGGATTTTATTAGAAAATACCGCAGGTTCGGGATCGTGGCTGGGGTATACCTTTGGCCACCAACGGCAGATTATCGAGGGGATCAACCGCAATCGGCGCGTTGGTTTGTGCCTTGATACTGCGCATGCGTATTTAGCAGGTTACAACCTTGCCACCGAGGAAGGTCTGCAACAATTAGTGCAGGAGATAGACCGAGAAGTCGGTTTAGCATCACTTAAGTTGATTCACTTAAATGACGCTCGCGGCGAGCTCGGATCGCATCATGATCAGCATGAGCATCTGGGAAAAGGAGGCATCGGCCTTGCGGGTATTAAGCGCATTGTGAACCATCCTTTATTGCGGGAGAAGCCGTTTATTTTGGAGACTCCCAAGGATACTAAGGGTGCGGATTTAAAAAATCTCCTGTTGGTGAAAAAACTTACCCGTGCCGGGGGAAAGGAACGACGTGGCGTATAAAGTTTTAGTGGTTGATGATGAAAAAGATATTGTGGAGTTATTGCGCGTCAAGCTCGTCAAGGAAGGGTATGATGTTGTCGTTGCTTATGACGGAGAAGAAGCGCTCAAAAAGGTAAAAGACGATAATCCCGATATTATCCTTCTGGATCTTATGCTTCCCAAGCGCAACGGTTTTGAGGTGCTTAAAGAAGTCCGTTCGAAGTTCACGGATAAATGGCGCCCTATTATTATCATTAGCGGCAAAACAGACTTGGAAACAGTTAAAGAGTGTTATGGTTGCGAAGCGGACCATTATCTTACCAAGCCTTGCTCCCCGGAGGATGTCTTAAGGGGAATCCGCATCATGATTTCGCTCATCCCGCATCGTCAAAAATAAATGCGACCCTATTCACCACAAGAAATTGAGAAAAAATGGCAGCAGCAGTGGGAACAGAAGGCTGCTTTTTCTTCTTTTGTTTCCAGCGCGCAAAAGAAATATTATGTCTTAGAGATGTTTCCGTATCCTTCAGGAAAGATCCACATGGGCCATGTGCGTAACTACACGATTGGCGATGTTACCGCGCGCATGAAGATGATGCAGGGATATCAAGTGCTGCATCCTATGGGTTTTGATGCTTTTGGGCAACCTGCCGAGAATGCCGCAATCAAAAATAAGACCAAGCCTGATACGTGGACCCACCAATGTATTGACTGGGCGAAGATCGAAATGAAGAAGATGGGCTTTGCCTACGATTGGCAGCGGGAGCTGGTTACGTGCGACGCCAGTTACTACCGATGGAACCAGTGGATATTCTTAAAAATGGCAGAACTTGGCCTTGCGTATAAAAAAGCTTCTTTGGTCAATTGGTGTCCTTCCTGTGAAACGACCCTTGCTAACGAGGAAGTGATTGAAGGAGAGTGCTGGCGGTGTCATGCCCGCGTGGCTCAGAAAGAATTAGCGCAGTGGTTTTTAAAGATCACTGACTATAAGGAGCGGTTGCTTGAGGATTTGGCGCAATTAAAGGATTGGCCGGAGCGCGTTGTGGCCATGCAGGCAAATTGGATTGGCAAGAGTCAGGGTGTTGAGATTTATTTCCGCCTCAAAGAAAGCAAGACAATCATTCCAGTTTTTACCACACGCGCGGATACGATATTTGGCGCAACATATATTGTGTTAGCGCCCGAGCATCCCATGGTGAGTGAGCTTATCAAGGACAAGCCGCAAGAAAAAGCAGTTAGCCAATTTATTGAGCGGGTAAGCAAAGAAAGCAAGGTGGTGCGCGCTTCCTCCGATGTGAAAAAAGAGGGAGTGTTTACGGGAAGCTACGCGATCAATCCGGTTAATAACGAGACTATCCCCGTATGGGTTGCGGACTATGTCTTGATGGAATATGGCACCGGGGCAATTATGGCCGTTCCAACGCATGATCAGCGAGATTTCTTATTTGCCAAAGAGCATGCCTTGCCAATGAGGATAGTGATTGAGCCACTACGTCACCAGGTCAGTGCGTTACCAGAGACAATGACTGAGGCGTATGAGGGCGACGGTATACAAGTTAACTCTGGCCAATTTGATGGTTTACCGAATCAGGAAGCAAAAATAAAAATTGCCGAGTGGATGCAGGCAACAGGAATCGGCACCATAGAAACTCATTGGCGTTTACGCGATTGGCTGATCTCCCGCCAACGCTACTGGGGCACGCCGATTCCCATGATCTATTGTGACCAGTGCGGCATTGTGCCCGTTCCTTATGAGGATCTTCCGGTTGAGTTGCCAAAAGATGCGCCGTTTACGGGAGAGGGAGGCAGCCCTTTAGGCAAGGTGAAGGTGTTTGTTGAAACAGCGTGCCCGCGCTGTAAAGGAAAAGCTCGTCGGGAAACCGACACTATGGCGACATTCTTTGATTCTTCCTGGTATTTCTTGCGTTTTTGCTCGCCACACCATAATGATGAGCCTTTTGCGAGGGATGAGGCGCAGTATTGGATGCCGGTTGATCAATATATTGGCGGCATTGAACATGCTATCTTGCATTTGCTGTATTCGCGCTTCTTTACTAAATTTTTTAAAGATCTCGGCATGATAACCTTCGATGAACCGTTTAAGCGGTTGCTTACTCAAGGCATGGTTCTGAAAGATGGGGAGGTCATGTCTAAGTCAAAAGGCAATACGGTCGATCCGGATAGCATTATCAAGGAGTATGGCGCAGATACTTTACGACTTTTTATTTTGTTTGCGGCTCCTCCGGAAACCGAGCTAGAGTGGGACGACCGAGGGATTGAGGGAGCGTTTAAATTTTTAAACCGTGTTTGGCGCATTCAGGATAATCTAATAGATATTTCTGACCCGGTATTGAAACGATTGATGCATCGGACTATTAAAAAAGTAACCGATGATTTTAACGAGTTTAAATTTAATACTGCCATTGCTGCCATGATGGAGTTGGTCAATGCGATATATCAATCCCAAGCGGATAAAGAGGTATTCTCGGTTTTGGTGCGGTTGCTTGCTCCGATTGTCCCTCATTTCTGCGAGGAGTTGTGGTGTGAGCTTGGCAATGCCGAAAGCATCGCCAAGGCCCCGTGGCCGGCGTATGATCCGGCGCAGCTTATTGAGGAGATGGCAACCGTGGTTGTGCAAGTGAATGGCAAGGTGCGTTCGAAGCTTGAGGTTCCTTCCGATATTAGTGACGCCGCGCTTAAAGATAAGGCGCTTTCTGATGAAAAGGTTAAGCCGTGGATTGCGGGTAAAGCTGTTCGTAACTGTTTCATTGTCCCGCAGAAGTTAGTGAATATTGTTGTTGAAATCCTAAATCCGAAATCCTAAATTCTAAACAAATCAGAAATCCTAAATCCAAATGACCAAAACAGAAGATTTTGTTTTGAATTTAGTATTTTGAATTTGTTTAGGATTTAGTGTTTAGAATTTAGAGTTTGAGTTAAGCAAAGAAGGGGGCAAGATGGCTGTAAAGAAAGTGGGTGAAAAATATAAATGCAGCGTATGCGGCAATGAAGTTGTAGTGACAAAAGTAGGTGGAGGAACATTGGTGTGTTGCGGTAAGGACATGCAAAAAACCGAATAGCAAAAGGAGATCACGATGGGGAAATCAATTAAGGGCACAAAAACAGAGCAAAATCTTTTAAAAGCATTTGCCGGAGAATCACAGGCGCGTAACCGTTACACATACTTTGCAAGCGCAGCGCGCAAAGAAGGGTTCGAGCAGATTGCTAACATTTTTACTGAAACAGCAGAAAATGAAAAAGAGCACGCCAAGGTTTTTTTCAAACACCTTGAAGGAGGCGATGTTGAAATTACCGCAGCGTATCCAGCCGGCGCAATAAAAGACACAAAATCAAATCTTGAAGCAGCCGCAGCTGGCGAGAATATGGAGTGGACGACGCTCTACGCGGATTTTGCCAAGACTGCCAAGGATGAAGGTTTTCCTGAGGTGGCGCGTTCATTTGAGCAGATTTCCAAAGTAGAGAGATTCCATGAATCTCGCTACCGCAAGCTCATTAATAATGTCGCTACCGGCGAAGTCTTTAAGAAGAAAGCTGCTGTGAAGTGGCACTGTATCAACTGCGGTTATGTGATTGAAGGCGCTGAAGCGCCCAAGGAATGTCCCGCCTGCAAACATCCTCAGTCATTCTACGAAGTCCTGGCTGAAAACTTCTAATCCCTCGCAGAAATCCCCGGGTTTTAACCCGGGGATGAATGAAATTGTGCTTTATTGCTCGGGATGAATCCCCAGAATTTATTCCGGGGAGATTCAATCGTAAGCTCGTAAGGGACACCCTATGCTCCAAAGCAAAGGGTGTCCCTTTTTTTTGTGAGATTTGATGGATTTGCGCGTCTATTAGTGCGTGATTGCCTTAACAGCACAAGAGCGGCAGGCCTGCATATTCCTTACCATCATCTTTACGGCAGGAATGTTGTTGCGCGTATTTTTTGTTTTCAATGATAAGACGCACACAACCGCTGCTTTTCTGAATAGTATTGGCAAGATCGATGTTAATGGCGCGGATAAAGATGTCTTATTATCCATCCCCGGCATTGGGGAAAAACTTGCTGAACGCATTATTGCCTATCGACGAGAAGTCGGTAATTTCGCCAACCTTGATGATCTGAAGCGTGTTAAAGGTATGACGAGCTATCGATATGAGAAAATAAAAGATTATCTTTATCTGAAGCAATGAAATTTCCCTTAGTCTGGCTTACCATCTTCTTCTGCGTTGGCCTAGGAACAGGTAACGGGTTGTCTTTCCCGGTAAGTATCTGTTTTTTACTCTTAACCATGAGTTTAATCTTTTCGATAGCCCTCGGGCGCTTGAGGATCATTGGGCTCGTCTGTATTATGGCTATGGCGTTCTCACTTGGCCTGACGCGCATAACACTGCTTCAACTGGTACCCAAGTCCCACTTTATACATCTTACGCAACCGCCAGGAGATATGTGTCAGGTTAAGGGCGTGGTTATTAACGACCCTGTGTTTCTGCGCGGAAGAACAACATGCGTGCTACGCGTGGCAGAACTATCGTTCGCAACTGTCCAGTATCGTTGTTCCGGGGATATGCTATTATCGGTTCGCGGCATTTTTGATGTGCGTTATGGAGATTACTTAAGCGCTGTCGGGTCAATTGAGCGGATCCCCGATTATGGCAGGAGGTTTAATCAGCATCTTTACCGGAAAAATATTTTCGGTCTGCTGAAGATTCAGGCTCCCGGATTTGTCGTTAAGTATCCTGAAAAGCGAGGTAATCCTTTCATGCGTTTTGCAGTCAAGGTGCGTCGTGCCTTGCAAAGGGCACTAGACAGTAACCTAAGCGCGCGCGCTGCCGGTATTACCGCAGCTATGGTGTTGGGTGACAAAAAAAACATATCGCCTTTGTTGTATCGTGCCATGATGCAGACTGGCACCGTACATTTATTAGTCGTCAGCGGATTTAACACCGGGATCGTTGCTTATATTTTTGTTTTGGCATTAAGGCTTTTTCGCATTACGCGTCCCTGGCGATGCGCGCTTGCTTCAGGGGTGCTGGTGCTGTACTGTTTTGTTACCGGCGCTGCTACGCCGGTTGTGCGTGCGACCGTCATGGCTATGGTGTTTATGTTTGCCTATTTTATCCGGCGCGAAGTTCGCGTTGTTAATTCGTGTGCCTTAGCAGCGCAAATCATTCTAGCTTTTAATCCAACACAACTATTTGAAATTGGATTTCAGCTTTCTTTTGCAAGCGTCCTTGCAATTGCCTATTGGTATCCATGGCTGAAGCGAATCTTTATGATTACTCGTGCGCGGAGTCGCCTCATAGCATTGCTAGCGGAGAATTTCCTCGTTTCGCTTGCTGCTTGGCTAGGCACCATGGGTTTCATATGGCATTATTTTAAACTTTTCTCACCCATCACCGTCTTCGCAAATATTGTTATGGTGCCATTAGCTGCCTTCCTTACCATAACCGGCTTTATATTGATGGGGGTAAGTTTTATCCTGCCTGCACTTATCCCTTATGTTGCTGCAGTTTGCGAAGCGGCGGTAGTCCTTCTGTTGCAGGTGAATTTCTTGCTGTTGCGTATCCCCGGCGCCAGCTTTTCTTTCGCGCAATCCTTTTGAAAGCGTTTTCCAGATCATAGCGTAATGGCATTGTAATGCTTCCGGTCGGAGTATACACTTATATGGTGCATCTATCCTGGGGTCAGGAGAATATATGGGCAGGAAAACTATAGGAGGGATAGTTTTTCGTGATCTGCTTCGGGAATTATTCCGCGCAGGAGTTGTATTCCTATGCGGATTTTTTTTGCCTACTTCTTTAATCAATTGCAAAAGTTGTTTAGTGAGGGTTCATTCATATGACAAACCATAAATCTCAAGCAGTAGTAATTATTGGGGTTATAGTCATGATTGGTATCGCCACGTTGCTTATATTGCAATTCTTTTCTACGCGCAACGCAGCAAAACTCCAACAGGTTTCTTTTGACACGGCGTCGGCTGTTTCGGTTAAAATTGAAAATCGACAGGAAGCTCGCGTGCAAGAATCCATGGGGTCATATACTGTTGATCAATTAATCCAGCAGTTGGGTGATGATGATATTGCGCTTAGCCAGCAGGCAGCGCAGCAATTGGTTATGCGCGGTGCAAGCGTGGTGCCGGCTTTGCTTGAAAAGGCCAAAGAAGCACCGGTTTTTCTTAAGGGGCAACTCATATTTGTTACCGGCAGGATAGGCGATGACTCGGCCGTGCAGGGGTTGATCGAATTCCTTAAAGACGACAATGGTTATATCCGCAGAAATGTAGTAGAGGCGCTCGGCAAGATTAAGGATGATAGCGCTAGCCTGGCATTAGCTGAAATGTTGTTTGATGATGATGAGATGGTGCGCATGCGTTCAGCCTTGGCATTAGGCGCGCTGGGTAATTCTTTAGCAGTCGATGCTTTATTGAATCGTATGCAGGATGAGCAGGATGCTATCGTTAAGAGCGCTATCGTGGATGCGCTCGGTGAGCTTAAAGACCCAAGATCAGTTGCTCTTTTGATACAGATTGTTAGTTCTCCCGGCGAGGATTTTTTGTATAAAGAAAAAGCCGTCGTTGCCTTAGGAAAGATCGCGGATAGTGCAGCGGTTCCGGTGTTGGAAGCGTATCTAAGCCGGCTTACCAGCGCAACATTTAAAGACCCAGGATATGATTTTCAGCGGCAAACAATCGTCAGGGCGATAGAAGAGGCCCTACATACTATTAAGGTCAACAATAGCTAGCGAATATGGAGGAGGAAACCATGAAAATTAAAATGTTGCTTATAGGTTTACTGTGTGTGTCAAGCCTGCTCGGCTTTTGTGCGACTTCATATGCTTTGATGGAGTATGAGGAGGTGTATCAGTCCAACGTCGGGTTCAAGAAAGTGGTCATTGTGACCAGGCGTTATCTCTACGACGCTATTCAAAGTTCTCTGGCGCAATATGTCAAGGATCTTGAGAGAGAATATTATCATGTTACCTTGGTTGCCATGCGCAGGGGTACTCCTCATGAGTTAAAGGATTATCTTAAGACGTTTCGCAACTTAAAGGGGGCGCTGTTTATTGGGAATATTCCCTCTGTGTTATTCAAGATGGAAAGTATTGGGCAGGAGGGCGATGCGTTATTAGCCAGCGAGGGATTGGATAAATACCCGACGGATCTTTTTTACGCTGATCTTGATGGTGCGTGGCAGGATACTGATGGTGATGGTATCTATGATTTGCATGCGGGGAGTGCCGGGCCAGAAATATGGATTGGCCGTTTGGCAGCCCAAACGTTGAGAGATCCGACCATGGATGAAGCGGCACTGTTGAGAGATTATTTTCAGAGAAATCACGCGTACCGTATCATGCCTCGATTGTTCTATGTACCCCGTGCCTTCGCGTTTATGGATTGGGATGGTTTGATGCATCAAGTCGGCGTTGCCGATGATTCGGCAGCGAATACTCTGTTTCAGGTCGCCGCAACCATGATGCAGCAAATGCTGCCGATGTATCCTTTAATGAGGACATGGTTTCTTGGCGAGGCGTATCCTTTGACAACGGATATTGAGCATAGCAATACCTCGCTTGCCAAACTTAAGAGTAAATTGCAGAGTGGCTATGAGTGGGTGTATGTGTTAGCTCACGGAAGACCGGATAAGCAAAGCGTGTTTAAGGATGGCGTGGCAGAAGTTTTCACGGCGCCGAGTTTACGCGCTAACGGCAACAACGCAAAATTCTTTACCCTCGGTTCGTGTTTAGTCGGCCGCTTTACCGCGGATGATTATATTGGCGGCGCTTATATCTTTGGAAGCCATACCAAGGGTTTGGCCGCACTTGCCTTTACGAGAGTGAGTCAGATCCAGATGCCCGCTCTTTTTTACATGCGCATCGGGCGTTTGCATAAAGATAGCATAGGGGATGCATTTCGCCTCTGGATTGCAACGGTTGAAAATCTTATAGAATTAATTCCTGAACCGATCATGAAGCTTTTGAATACGCTGCTTAACTTAGGTGTTAATGCGATGGATGTCGATAGAGGATACATGACCCTGCAAGGATCAATATTAAACTCAAAACGCGGTTTGGTTATTTTGGGGGATCCTACTTTGACGATCTGGTAATAAGCTTTATGGTCAGCAAGAGTTTCAGTATGCAGCGGCTCCTCGTGTTGTTAGGGAGCCGCTCTTTTTGTGCTTACATTTCGATATCTTGCAAGCCTATTTGTGCCCCGAATATGTTGACAAACCCACCTGCCTATGTTAGAGTAAATTCCTATGAAACGCACTCTTGGTATCGCAATTCTTATGGTCAGTTTAGCGGTTGCTCCGGCGTATGCCTATTGGATCTGGACACCTAAAACCGGCAAGTGGGTTAATCCTAAATCAGAGGTGAAACCCACGCCAAAAGAACAGCTTGAGTTCGCTTTGGAGTTGTACGAAACCAAAAGCTATGATGAAGCAAAACGGGAATTTACCAAGCTTATCCGGCGTTTTCCAAAGGCGTTTGAGGCCTCCGAAGCACAATATTATCTTGCTTTGATAGAAGAGTCCCAGGGAAACCTTTATGAGGCGTTCTTGGCTTATCAGAAGGTGATCGACAAGTATCCTTTTTCCGAGAGGATCCAGGAAATAATCCAGCGTGAATATAAAATCGGCGAGCGTTTTATGGCGGGCGAGAAACGCAAGGCTATGGGGTTGGTGTTACCGGTTGATAATCCTGCAATTGAGATTTTCACCAAGGTTGTAGAGAATTCAACCTTTGGGCCGCTTGCGCCTGCCGCACAGTATAAACTGGGTTTAGTGCTTAAAGGTCTGATGCGCTATTATGAAGCCGAGGATGCGTTTAATAAAGTGATTTCCACGTATCCTTCAAGCGAGTGGGTTGAGCCGGCGAAGTTTCAGCTTGCTACGACACGGGCTGCGCTTTCGCGGGGCCCGGATTATGACCAGGGCGCAACCAAGGAAGCCAAGGAACAATTTGAGGAATTTGTGAAAGAGCATCCTGACGCAGTTCTCTCGCGCGACGCCGAGAAAAGCATTTCGGATCTTAGAGAAAAGGAAGCGGAAAGTAACTTTACTATTGGACGATTTTATGAGCGGCAGGGTGATTATACTGCGGCGATTGTTTATTATAAAGAGCTTATCGATAATTATGCTGATAGTCCGTGGGCGATCAAGGCTACCGAACGGTTAACTATTGTGGAGAAACTCCTGGAGAGAAAAAGAAAATGAGAAAAACATTCTTATTTATGACTTACAACTTACTACTTATGACTGTGCTAGCCTTAACCGGCTGTGGTTATACTACGCGTTCAATGGTGGCAACGCAATATAAAACAATTCATGTTGCTCCTTTTGTTAATAAGATAGATTTTACCCGAGAAGTCGAAACGAACAGTAGTTCCCATATTTACCAACCAGGCATGGAGGCGGATATTACACGGGCAGTGGTTGATAGACTCTTGTTTGATGGCAACCTGAGACCGGTCAAGGTTGAAAATGCTGATTTATCTTTAAAGGGAGAATTGGTTGAGTTTCGGCGCGATCCTCTGCGCTACACCGAAGGCGACGATGTCTTGGAGTATCGTCTTAATATCGTGGTTAATTTGAGCTTGTGGGATGTAAAGGAAAACACTCTTAAGTGGGAAGAAAACAGCTTTACCGGAGAAACAACCTATTTTACTTCCGGGAACCTGGCAAAGCCTGAAAGCCTCGCCATCAATGACGCCTTGAATGATCTTGCGCGCAGAGTTGTGGAACGCATTGTCGAACAATGGTAAGTTGCTATCTGTTTATTGGCAATGACCTCGCCATCCAGCTGCAGCACATCACAAAACTAAAAGCATCTTTTTTTGCCAAAGACGTTGAGCAGTTTAACTATGAAGTGATTTTTGGGCGCGAGCTTACGCTGAATCAACTTCAAGAGAAATTGCGTTGTTTGCCAGTCAAGGCAAAGAAAAGAATAGTGATACTTAAGGAAGCGGATGCCCTCAAAGACGAGGTAAGGGAGTTTATCGCTCGTTTCGTGCAGCAGCCATATCCCCATGTTGTGTTGGTACTAATTGCAAATCACATCTCACCTAAAGATACCTTTTTGAGCGCGGTAAGTCGTTTTGCGCACGTGATTCGCGCAAAAGAGGTATTTACTCCTGACGCCTTTCTCTTGGGTCGGCAGATTGAGGCAGGTCGTTTTGATTATGCCTTGCGGTCGCTTAATCAGCTCTTGCAGAATGGCGAAAAACCTGAACGGATTCTGGGCGGGTTACGTTATTCCTGGGAAAAAAACTTAGCTTCTTTGCCAGAAAGAAAAAAGCGGCTGCGTCTCCTGCTGCAGTGCGATATTGATATAAAAACTGGGCGTCTTGCCCCTGCGTTTGCGCTGGAAAAGCTGGTGGTTGGTTTATGCGGACTTGGCAAGAAGCTTGACCAGACGTGATTTCTTCCGGTTTGCCTTGTTTGGGTGCAGTATTTTCTTTTTAGCAGCTTTATCGAGCTGTGAGAAAACCTTGACCAGAAAAGCCTTTGCCTCGCTGATTTTCTTATCAGTTATCAACGCTTGAAACTTCTTAAGCGTTTTTTTAAGGTCTTGTTTGATCTTGGTATTGCGCAAATGGCGCTTCTTGTCTGCGCGTTTTCTTTTTAATGAAGTTTTGCGTCTTGGCATAGTGATATCTCCCTGATTATCTTTGGTAGTTAGCTTTCGACATTACCCAGGTAACGTCGAAAGTGAGTTTGTGCATACAATTTACGTTTACTGGCGCTACGTAAATTGCGCACTCCTTATATAACACAATTTAACAGCCATGTCAACAAACAAATCTGTAGCGCGATCTGCCTCACTTATTGGCGCGGGAACGCTTTTGTCGCGTATACTGGGTTTTATTCGCGATATTGTGATTGCGCGCTTGTTTGGCGTTTATATCTATGCGCAGGCGTTTGTTGTTGCCTTCCGGATTCCTAATTTACTGCGTGATCTGGTAGGGGAGGGCGCAGTCAATGCCGCCCTTGTCCCGGTATTAAGCGAATATAAACAAAAACACTCTCCCAAAGAATTCTGGGAGTTGGCGAATGTCATGCTTAATCTATTGTTGGTGATAAGCATGGTGTTAACGCTTTTAGGCATTGTTTTTTCCCCTTTTTTAGTGCGCATCATGGCTCCAGGTTTTATTGCCTCTCCTGAAAAGTTAGCGGCAACGATCAAGCTTAACCAAATCATTTTTCCCTATATTATCCTCATTAGCTTGACTGCCTACGCCATGGGAGTATTGAATTCCCTCAAGCATTTTACTGCCCCGGCCTTTGCTTCTTGCCTGTTAAATATCTCGATTATTTGCTTTGCGATGCTGTTTGGCGAAGGCATCAAAGGATTGGCCTTGGGTGTGCTGGTGGGAGGAGTCTTGCAGCTTGCCATACAGATTCCCTTTCTATATCGAAAAGGATTTCGGCTTAGGTTGTTTCAGCAATTCATGCATCCTGCGGTAAAAAGTGTTGGTAGGTTAATGGTCCCGCGCTTGGCGAGTTCCAGTATTTACCAATTAAATAACTTTGTAGATTCCATTTTTGGCTCATTAGTGTGGATTGTTGGAGAAGGAGGAGTAGCGGTGCTTTATTTTTCCTACCGGCTTATCCTTTTTCCGCTGGGAATCTTTAGCACTGCTTTATCGCAAGCCCTTTTGCCGACGTTTTCAACGCAGGCGCTGGAGCATGATCAGGCGCCTTTGCGCCATTCGCTTTCCTGGGGTCTGCGTGCAATGTTTTTTATCATGTTGCCTGCCTCGTTTGGCTTTATTGCGTTATCCCGGATTATTATCGCAACACTTTTCGAGGGTGGGAAGTTTGACCATTATTCTGTGGGGTTGACTGCGCAGACATTGCTGTTTTATAGCATTGGTCTTTTCGCTTACGGAGGGACCAAAATTCTGCAGTCTTGTTTCTTTGCCTTGAAGGACACGGTGACGCCTACGAAAGTCGCATTCTTCGCTTTTATCATGAACGTTATCTTAAATGCCCTCTTCATGTTTCCGTTAAAGCTCGCTGGCATTGCCTTGGCAACCTCGGTATCGGGGATAGCTACATTTTTAATGTTGTTTGCGCTTTTAAAGAAACGCATAGGGGATTTTCAAACCCGGCGTATTATGGGCGCAGGGTTACGGATGTTTCTGGCTAGCGCTTGCATGGCGCTTGTTTGTTTTGGCGTTTCGCGCTTAGCCATCATTCCTTTACGCTCGGTCGTGTATAAATTTGCCAATCTTAGTTTTTTGCTAATTATTGGTATTGTTTCCTATGCGCTATTTTGTTTACTTTTTAAAGTTGCTGAACTTGGTGAACTGTGGCGCTGGGTGACAAAAAGGAAATTACAGTCATAATTGATTGTTTTCAGATATAGCGGGTGCCTAACTAGTCAATGCACCTGCCGAGCTGCTCGCTCAGGTGCATTGACAAGGGAACGAACCATTGAAACCACTCAAAGCTAAACTATCAGAATTGCCGAATACGCCCGGGGTCTATCTGTTTAAAGATGCCCAGGGCACGATTATTTACATCGGCAAGGCCAAGTCGCTGAAGAAGCGCGTCTCTTCCTATTTTAATCGGGCGCTCGATACCAAAACTCAGATTATGGTTGCTAAGATTGCCGATCTTGAATATCGGCTGTGCCGCACTGAATCATTAGCGCTTTTGCTTGAGGCCGCTTTGATCCACCAATACATCCCCAAGTACAATATTTCGTTGCGCGATGATAAAAGTTTCCCCTTGATTAAGATTACTAACGAAGATTTTCCTCGGGTTTGCGTAACACGCAAGAAAGAAAACGACGGGGCGCGTTATATTGGTCCTTTTACCAGCGCTCAATTGCTACGCGAAGCTTTGCTGATTCTGCGCAGGTATTTTCCGTATCGTTCCTGCAACGTTATGCCTGATAAAGCGTGTATATATTATCAGATTGGGCTTTCTCCTGCTCCGTGTATTGGCAAGATTACGCAGGAGGAATACGCAAAGACTATCAAGAAGATTATTTTATTTTTAGAGGGGAAAACCGATGTATTAGTAAAAGAATTAACTAAGGAGATGCTTAATAAGGCAAAGGATCATGAGTTTGAAGCAGCGGCCCAGATACGAGATAAAATAGCTGCGCTTAGTTCTATCAGCGCAAATCGCATTGGGTTCGACAGCCATATTGAGGAAGAAGGCCTGCAAAGATTATTGCGTCTGAAGCGGCTACCTGAACGCATCGAGGCTTTCGACATTTCTAATATTTCAGGCAAAGAGGCATGTGGTTCTATGGTGAGTTTTATCAAGGGCGTCCCCGATAAAGATAACTACCGTCGTTTCCGTATTAAGCGTGTCCGGGGGATCGATGACTATGGCATGATCAGAGAAGTGGTTTCCCGGCGTTATCAAAGGGTCGTGCGGGAAGGCATACAAAAACCTGATCTCATTTTAATTGATGGGGGCATGGCGCACCTTTCGGTTGCCAAACAAGAGCTAGATGCGCTCGGATTATCAATACCAATGATCAGCATTGCTAAGGGCCAGGAGCATGTGTATGTCACCACGCGCAAGCGGCCGATCAGTTTCTTAAGCGACACCCCGGCATTAAATCTCATTCGCCGTATCCGCGATGAAGCGCACCGGTTTGCTGTAGCGTATCATCATATTTTAAGAAGGAAGAAAGTTATCGGTACATAACCATGACTCCTTTTGCAAAGAAAGTTTACCGGGTAGTGCTTAGCATCCCCCTCGGTGAGGTGCGCACCTACCAGTGGGTTGCCCGGCGGGCTGGTAATCCCAGGGCCCACCGCGCTGTTGGCAGCATTTTGAAAAAGAACCCCTATCCGTTATTGATCCCCTGCCACAGGGTTGTAAAAAGCAATGGTGATAACGGAGAGTATGCGTACGGCGGTAAGCGGGTTAAGCAGGGGCTTTTAAATCTAGAAAGACAAATTAAAGATTTAATGTTATAATACGTGCCGTAGGAGGATTCCATGAATATACGAGAGTTGTTAAAAGAAATGGTTGATCGCGACGCCTCGGACTTGTTTTATCGCGCCGGAGGCATTCCCCGCTTAAGGTTGGATGGCAAAATCATCCCGGTCGGGGATAAGGAGTTAAGTATTGATGAGGTGATGCGTTCAGTGGAGGACATTACCACTCCTCACCAGAAAGAAATCTTTAAGAACAACCTGGATATTGATTTTGCGCTTTACCTGGAGGAATTAAAGCATCGTTTCCGCGTGAGTGTGTTTAAGCAGCGCAATTGGCCTTCCATCGTTATCCGTAATATTCATAGCTTTGTTCCTGATTTTGAGACCTTGAATCTGCCCGCCGAGGTTTTGCGTAAGCTTTGCCTTGAGAAGCGAGGTTTAGTATTATTAACCGGTTCAACCGGAAGCGGCAAATCTACAACTATCGCCGCGATGATCCAATATATTAATGACGCCTCCTATCGGCATATTCTTACGGTTGAGGAACCTATTGAATATACCTTTAAAGATAAAAATTGTTTGATTAATCAACGCGAGCTGGGTTTAGATGTCGCATCTTACGCTTCTGCCTTAAGGGCATTTGCCTTGCAGAGTCCGGATGTTATCTTTATCGGCAATATCCGCGACCATGAGACCATGTCAGCAGCCTTAACAGCGGCAGAGACAGGGGTATTAGTGTTAAGCACGCTGCATACGATTAACGCCAGCCAGACCGTTGAGAGAGTCACTAATTTCTTCCCTCCGCATCAGCATCCGCAGGTTAGATCTCAGCTTTCGTATCTTTTAAAAGGTGTTATCTCCTTGCGCCTTATGCCCTATAAGGATAAGGCCGGCCGCATTCCTGCGTGTGAAGCGATGTTGTTGACGCCGACGATCAGCCGTCTCATCCGTGAAGGCAAAACCTGGGAGATACCTCAATTTATCGAGGATGGCACGATCTTTGGTTTGCAATCATTTAATCAGTCACTTTTGAAGCTTGTGAAAGAAGGCAAGGTATCCGAAGACGATGCGTTGAACGCCGCTGATAATAAGGAAGATTTCTTGTTGGCGCTTCGCGGCATCAGGAAGACTTAACAACGGAGTTTACATGTTAGCAGATATTCATAGCACACTTTCCAGTATTGAAGCCCGCCTCGAAAACGTTCGGGGGTATCTTTGACCTAGAAGATAAAAAGAAACAGATCCAGTCTCTCTCCGCTTTAATGTCTGAACCCGGTTTTTGGGATTCCGCAGATGCCTCGACAAAGATTGTTAAGCAGCTAAAGGTGTTGCGCGCTGCGGTTGAGCCTTGGGAGAGCGCATTCAAAAAGTATCAAGAGTTCAAAGAGCTGGCGAGTCTTAGTAGCGATCAAGATAAGGATTTGATTGCCGATCTTACGCGTAGCGTTGAACAACTTGCGCTGGAAACTGATCGGCTTGAGTTCGTGACGCTTTTTAGCGGTGAATTTGACAGTAATAATGCCATTGTGAGTATTAATGCCGGAGCAGGTGGGACAGAATCGTGTGATTGGGTTGGCATGCTCCTGCGGATGTATAACCGCTATGCCGATACGAGGGGCTGGCAGGTAAAAACTATTGATATTCTTCCTGGTGAAGAAGCTGGCGTGAAGAATGTCACTTTCTTTGTTGAAGGCGATTACGCCTATGGGTATCTGAAGGCCGAACGCGGCGTGCATCGTCTGGTGCGCATTTCTCCGTTCGATGCTAACAAAAGAAGACATACGTCGTTTGCCTCCGTTGATGTGATCCCTGAAGTTGAAGATGCGCTTGAGTTTGTTATTGAGGAAAAAGATTTACGGATAGACGTGTATCGCTCAAAAGGCGCAGGTGGCCAGAGCGTGAATACGACCGATTCCGCAGTGCGTATCACGCATCTTCCTACGGGGATTGTCGCGCAGTGCCAGAATGAGCGATCGCAATATCAAAATAAGCAGACTGCGATGAAGATTCTGAAGGCGCGCTTGTTTGAGCTGGAACAGAAGAAAAAGGAAGAATCGCTACAACAGCATTACGGAGGGGATAAGAAAAAGATTGAATGGGGCAGTCAGATTCGCTCCTACGTGTTGCATCCTTATACCATGGTTAAGGATCATCGCACCGAGCATGAAACCGGGGATGCTAATAGCGTGCTTGATGGTAAAATCGATGCGTTTATTGAAACATATTTAAAGTTTACCGCTACAAAGAAATAGTGTAACTATTATTTCCATTTACTATGCTAGGATTCATTAAAAAAAGTTTCTTACAGCAAAAGCAAAACGCTATCAGGAAGAAATATCCTGGAGTGAATATCGCGTTGCACCTTGATATGCCCAGTCCTTCTCAGGATGCCATGGTTGCGGCGGGGCGCATTGTGCAGCAGGTGAATAATTTTGAGCCGACGCTGGCCAAGCTTTCAGATGCAGAATTGCGTGAGAAAACTCAAGGGTTTAAGAAGTTGATAGCGGATAAAGCCAAAGAGATAGAGGCGGATGTGCTAGAGCTAGAGAATGCTTTGTTGCAGGTAAGCATTCCTGAAGAGAAAAACAAGCTGCGTGAGAAGTTAAAGCTTACCCGCAACAGGGTTTTTGAAGCCGTGCTTCCTGAAGCTTTTGCGGTGGTGCGGGAGGCTTCCCGACGCACGATTGGCTTGCGGCATTTTGATGTGCAGATTGCTGGCGGGCTGGTATTGCATGAGGGCCAGATTGCTGAAATGGCAACAGGTGAAGGCAAAACCCTGGTTGCGACATTGCCGGTGTATCTTAACGCATTATTGGGTATGGGCGTGCACGTAGTTACGGTTAACGATTATCTTGCGCGCCGCGACCGTGATTGGATGGGGCCGATTTATGAATTTCTAGGATTAAGCGTGGGGGTCATCCAACATGAAATGTCAGATGAACAGAGAAAACTTGCGTATTCCTGCGATATCACCTATGGCACCAATAATGAATTTGGTTTCGATTATCTGCGCGATAATATGAAGTATAGCGTTGAGGATTTGGTGCAGCGCCCGTTTTATTTTGCCATTGTTGATGAGGTTGACTCAATCCTCATCGACGAAGCGCGCACGCCTTTAATTATTTCCGGGCCAGCTGAAGAATCAACTGATAAGTATTATGTGGTCGATAAGCTGGTGCCGCGCTTAAAAGGGCGCATGATCTTGGAAAAAGATGAGATCGAGGCAAAGCATCGGGGTGAAGATCTTTCTAAGGGCTATGATTATATCGTTGATGAAAAAGCGCACACCGCCTACCTTACTGAGAGTGGCGAAAGCAAGGTTTGTTCCTTATTAAATATTGCCAGTCTCCATGATATGGAAACGATGGAGTGGCGTCATCATATGATTCAAGCGCTGCGAGCCCACGGTTTATACAAAAAAGACGTTGATTACGTGGTGAAGGATGGGCAGGTTATCATTGTTGATGAGTTTACCGGCCGCATGATGCCGGGCCGGCGTTGGTCTGATGGATTGCATCAGGCGGTGGAGGCAAAGGAGGGAATCAAGATCGAACGGGAAAATCAGACCCTGGCAACGGTCACCTTCCAGAATTATTTTCGCATGTATGAAAAACTCGCGGGAATGACTGGCACAGCCTTTACCGAGGCTAATGAATTCAAGAGCATATATCAGCTTGATGTTGTTGTTATCCCCACTAACCGTCCGTTGATCCGCGCAAATTACCCCGATCGTGTTTATAAGACTGAGAGGGAAAAGTTTAATGCCGTGGTTGAAGAGATCGCTCAGTTGTATGAGGATGGTAAACCGGTTTTGGTTGGGACGATCTCCATTGAGAAATCCGAGCATCTGGCGAACTTGCTTAAGCGCCGGGGCATCGTCCATCAAGTGCTTAATGCAAAATATCATGAAATGGAAGCGACCATCGTGGCCCAGGCAGGCCGTTTCAAAGCAGTGACGATTGCGACAAACATGGCAGGCAGAGGAACAGATATTTTGTTGGGAGGCAATCCAGATTTTATCGCAAAATCGCTGTTGCGTCAAAAGGCTGCAAATGACCAGTCAAATCCGCAGGAAGAATATAAAGCGCTGCTTGAAAAGTACAAGCGAGAGACGGTTCTTGAGCATGACAAGGTTGTTGCCTTGGGTGGTTTACACGTCTTGGGGACTGAGCGCCATGAGGCTAGACGCATCGATAATCAGCTGCGCGGCCGTTCTGGTAGACAGGGAGATCCAGGCTCTTCGCGGTTTTATGTTTCGCTTGAAGATGAGCTTATGCGTTTGTTTGGCTCGGACCGATTAGTCGGCATGATGGATAGATTGGGTCTTGAGGAAGGGCAGGTTATTGAGCATCCATGGATTACAAAATCAATTGAGGTGGCCCAGCGGCGCGTTGAGCAGCACAATTTTGAAATCAGAAAACAGCTTCTTGAATACGATAATGTCATGAATAAGCAGCGTGAAGTAGTGTATAGCCAACGCAAAGATATCCTGGAAGGTGTTTCGCTTGCAGAAAGCATCAAAGAAATAATTGAAGCAATCTGTAACGCTATGGTTGATAGCTTTTGTCATGAGCGCATAGGCCAAGAGGAATGGGATATGCCTGGCTTGTCTGCGGCAGTAAAAGCAAAATTTAATACTGATCTTGCAATCCAAGAACTAGAAAAAGGCAGCGTTCAAGAGATCAAAGAAGCCATAATTAATAATGTGACTAAAACATATGAGGAAAAAGAGCGCGCTATTGGCACGGATATGATGCGCAATCTTGAGCGCATGATTTATCTTCAGATCATCGATGCTAAGTGGAAGGATCATCTGTATGCTATGGATAATTTACGCGAGGGTATTGGGCTGCGCGCCTATGGCCAACGCGATCCATTGCTCGAATATAAGCGCGAAGGGTTTGAGATGTTTAGCCAAATGATCGCCGGCATAGATGAAGACGCGATAGAGTTGATATTCCGATTGCAGCAACCGCGTCCAGACCGTTTTAAAGGTGTGTTTAACGTCGCTGGCCAAGAATTTGTCCACCCGGAAGTTGCTAAGCCCCGCCGGGTAGAAGAAAGCGCGTTATCTTCTGATGCGCCGCCGCGTAATCCTCCTCAACCTCCTCAGAATACTCCGCAGGTTTCTTCAGGACCGAAAGTAGGCCGTAATGATCCGTGTCCGTGCGGATCAGGAAAAAAATATAAGAAATGCCACGGCCAGTAGAAAAGTCACCACGTCAGTGCGCAGCGAAGCGAAGTCTCTTGGAAGGGGACCCGTCACCAATTATGCGGTTGATATTAAGCATTATTGCAGGGATTCTTTTGGCAGCACCGTTTGCGAACGGGTGGCTATGGATAGGCGCGTGGGTTGGGTTTGTTCCGTTGTGCTTCGCGCTGCGGGGGCAGTCTTTTTGGCGCGCGTTGGTATTATCATATCTTTGTGGGGTGGTGTTTTGGGCCTGCGCTATCTATTGGCTGGTGCATGTAACGCTTGCCGGCACCATCGTCTTAATTTTGTATCTTTCACTCTATTTCGGCATCGCCGGTCTTTTCTTTAGGTTTTCCTCAATACTCAATACACAATACTCAATACTTTTTATCCCTGCTGTATGGGTTGTGCTCGAATATACCCGTAGCTATTTCCTCACTGGTTTCCCTTGGGCGCTCTTAGGTTACTCGCAATATAAAAATCTGCCCGTTATTCAGATTGCAGATCTGACCGGTGCATGGGGGGTTTCGTTTGCGGTGGTGATGGTTAATGTTGCTTTGTACGTAGCTGTCAGTTGTCGAGCTTCAGCTTTCAGCAGATTCAAAAGATTGTTCGTTCCCGTATTGTTATTGGTGGTTACGCTGGGGTATGGTTATTACAGTATGAGCTCAATACACAATACTCAATACTCACGACAAACAAGAATAGCGCTTATACAGCCCAATATTCCTCAAGAAATGAAATGGAATCCTGCTGATCGTAGCTTGATCATGGAGCGGTTATCAAGCGTTTCGCAGGAAGCGGCAGAACGTAAGCCTAAGCTGGTTATCTGGCCTGAAGCGGCATTGCCGGTGGTCTTAGAAGAAGAGCCGGCGTATTTCATGCAGGCGCAGCATCTGGCGCAAGCAATGAGCGTCCCTATTTTGTTAGGAGCGGTAACGGCTAGAGAGGGACGTTATTACAACAGCGCCTTGCTTGTTTCTCCCGAAGGAACACTACGTAAGCGTTATGATAAGATTCATCTGGTTCCTTTTGGGGAGTATATTCCTATGCGCGAAACCTTTCCTTTCTTAGAAACAGTTGCTCCCATCGGCGATATTACTCCTGGCGATGACTTTACTATTTTTTCTATTCCTTCAACGCCTTTACTCAATACTCACGACTCAATACTCAATACTAACTTCTCCGTACTGATATGTTTTGAGGATTTGTTTCCGGAGCTGTCGCGCGCGTTTGTGCAACGTGGCGCAGGATTCCTGGTTAATATCACTAATGACGCATGGTATAAGAAAAGCACCGCAGCCACTCAACATCTTATGGCTTCAGTATTCCGAGCGGTTGAAAATCGGGTATTTGTTGCGCGCGCTGCCAATACCGGCATTTCGGCGGTTATCGCGCCAACGGGCGGGCTTGTTTCCCTAGTATCGGATAAAGCAGGCAACGCTATCTTTGTCCAAGGATTAAGTATATTTGATGTCACTTTGGTGGAAAACGCCGGATCGTGGTATACAAAGAAAGGTGATTGGTTTGTAATTATTTGTGCATTTCTTTCGCTCTATGGTATAATAGCGCTCTTTAGAAAAAATGCACAATGAAAAAACTGTTTTTTGCGTTATTGCTTTTTTTCCCTTTCCTCGTTGGTTTCGGAATATTTTTTCTTGACCAAGAATATTTTCTTTGCCCCATCGTCTATAAGCATGACATCATCGTGCGCTCGGACAGCCGGGGCAATGGTTTTTTTGGCACCAACCGTAATGGTCAGAGGACGCACGCCGGCGTAGATTTGTTTGGTAAGATCGGTACGCCGGTATTAGCCAGTCGTTCGGGCTGGGTGATCGCCGCGGAGCGCAACCACGGCATGGGAAACTTTGTAAAATTGCGGCATCGTGATAATCTGATAACGGTGTATGGGCATATGTCTGGCATTAATGTGCAGGCAGGCCGCTATGTGCGTCAAGGACAAGTTGTCGGTTGGGTCGGTAAGACGGGTAATGCCAATCATCCTGCCATGTTGCCGCATCTTCATTTTGAAGTACGTAAGGACGGCACTCCTGTTGATCCGCTGCAATATTTAGATTAAACTGGCGGGTCAATGGCCTGTTGTCTATGGTCGATGGTTTTACTATAGGCTACCGACTATAGGCTTTAAACCCAGATCGTTTTTTATTTTCATGGTTAACATTATTTTACTCGGTATTACTAGCCTATTAACGGACATCTCAACCGAGATGGTGTATCCGGTGCTGCCGATTTTCTTAGTATCGCAGCTCGGGGCGAGCCCTGCTATTCTCGGCGTGATTGAGGGTGTTGCTGAAAGCCTCGCCAGCCTTTTAAAAGTTTTTTCAGGATATCTTTCAGATAAGGTTAGATCGCGTAAGCCTTTTGCAATTGTCGGATATGCTTCTTCAACAATCGGCAAGGTTTGTTTGTATATAGCCGCTCATTGGCATGTTGTTTTCTTGGGGCGCTTGATTGATCGTTTTGGCAAAGGTATCCGCACAGCCCCTCGTGATGCCCTCATCGCTGATAGTACGCCTGAGGGAAAACGTGGCGCGGCTTTTGGTTTGCATCGCGCCATGGATACGTTGGGAGCCGCCTGCGGAGTATTGCTTGCGTATTGGATCATTCAGCATTACCACGGTGATCTTAAGAAACTATTCCTTTTCTCGTTGATTCCCGCGATCATGGCGGTTGTAGCTTTGTTTTTTGTAAAAGAGGCAAAGCATAAACTTTCTGCAGCGAACAAACAGATACGATTTAGCTGGAAAGGATTAGACAAGCGCTTGAAACTATTTCTTATCGTGTCGTTTGTGTTCACGCTGGGCAATTCCTCCAACCAATTTCTACTTTTGCGCGCGCAGCAGATAGGCAATCCCTTAACACGCGTTCTGTTATTGTATCTTGTGTATAATTTGGTGTATGCCGCGTTGAGTTTTCCAGCGGCTAAGCTTTCGGATACGATCGGCAGGAAATATTTATTAGTAGCGGGCTATCTATTGTATGCGATTGTGTATGTGGGATTTGCTTTGAGCAAAAGCGGTGAGATTTTTTGGCTTTTATTCATCTTGTATGGTTTATACATGGCTTGCACTGAAGGGATAGAAAAAGCTTTGCTTGTTGATATTGCGCCAGTTCAGGTACGCGCAACTACGATTGGTTTGCATGCTACTATTGTTGGTTTAGGACTTTTGCCAGCGTCTGTATTGGCAGGGGCATTGTGGAGTTTATGGGGCCCAGCAGCTCCGTTTTATTTTGGCGCAACCATGGCGTTCATTACCAGTATCAGTTTTTATTTTATACTTCGCAAGCGCGCTGCCTAATCTTTCGGCTCCATGTGCACCACCACGTCGGTAACTTCCGGGATTTGCTTCTTTAACTCTCCTTCGATAGCGTAGCTAATAGTGTGCGCCTCATTCATATGCATCGAGCCATTAACCTGGACGTGCAGGTCAATATGAATGTCATCATGCCTGCCGCGCGTGCGGATCTTATGGCAAGCCTTCACTCCCGGTATCCCTAACACAATCTGTTTAATCTTGGCGTCATCCAATATTGCGGCGGTGTCACAGAGAACGCTTGAGCTTTCTCTGACTATTTCAATGCCGGCGTGGGCAATAAAAAAAGCAATCAGGATTGTCGCCAGCGGATCAAGCAAAGGCCAGCCTAATTTAATTACCACAAGTGTGATGATGACTGATAACGAGGTAAAAATATCAGCCCTGGTATGCATTGCATCAGAAATTAAGATATCGCTGTTTAAGAGTTTACCTTGCTTATGCTCATAGCGCATGACCCACGCATTGATACAGAGGGTTATAATCATAATGATAAAGTTGAAAGCGTCAATCTGGGGGATGACTGGTTTAAAGATGCGCAGTATGCCTTCCTTGGCCAGA
>JAGOIJ010000121.1 GCA_017995695.1 Candidatus Omnitrophota bacterium
ATTTAAGACCGTGCCTTTTAATGATCTTGCGGCGGTCAAGGAAGCGATCACCGAGAAAACCGTTGGTGTTTTGCTTGAGTTGATCCAGGGAGAAGGCGGCGTAAATGTTGCCGATAAGGATTTCGTTGTGGGATTGCGCGCTCTCTGCGATGAAAAGAAATTGCTGCTCATTGTTGATGAGGTGCAGACAGGTGTTGGCAGGACAGGAAGCTATTTTTGCTATCAGCAGTATGGTATCACTCCTGATGTGATGACATTAGCCAAGGCCTTGGGCGGAGGATTGCCTATTGGGGCTATGGTAGTGAAAAAAGAGATTGCTGATATTCTTACGCCAGGAACCCACGCGTCAACCTTTGGCGGAGGGCCGGTTATCTGCAAGGCTGCGATCGCTGTTCTGAAGGCTGTCCAGGATGAAAAGTTACTGCATAATACGCAGGCAATGGGTGCTTATCTGTGTTCAAAATTAGCGCGCCTTAAGGAAACATACAGTTTTATCAAAGAGGTCAGAGGCAAGGGCCTTATGGTAGGAGTGGAGTTAGCTTTCGCCGGCAAAGGCATTGTTGAGGCATGTCTTGCGCAAGGCCTTTTGATTAATTGTACCCATGATCATGTGTTGCGTCTAATGCCCGCCTTAACCATTACTAAAAAGGATGTCGATCAGGCGATACGTGTGTTAGATGCTGTATGCAAAGGAATAAAGCCATGAAGAAAGATTTACTTTCTATAAAAAACTTAACATCGGCAGACATCGCTGCGTTGTTTAAGCAAACCGATAGTTTAAAGAAGCGTAAAGATGCGTTCAGTCGCACGTTGACAGGCAAGACTCTCGGTTTGATTTTTCAGAAGCCCTCAAATCGCACGCGGGTTTCTTTTGAGGTGGGCATGTATCAGCTGGGAGGGAATTCTTTGTATCTTGCTCCTCATGAGATTAACCTGGGCGTGCGCGAATCAATTGCTGATGTGGCGAAGACTTTATCGCGCTATATAGACGCTATTGTGTTGAGGACCTTTGAGCACAAAAATGTGATCGAAATGGCGCGGCACGCAACTGTGCCGGTTATTAATGGGCTGTCTGATTTTTCTCATCCCTGTCAGGCCTTGGCTGATATTTACACCATGCAGGAAAAGTTCAAGAAAATAAAAGGATTAACCTTGGCGTATGTGGGGGATGGTAATAATGTGTGCAATTCGCTGCTGTTGACGTGCGCTAAAACAGGCGTGCATATGAGGGTAGGAGCTCCAAAGGGATTCACTCCGGATGTCGAGGTGGTTAAGCAGGCAGCTTTAGAAGCAAAACACAATAGCTGCACGAGCTATATCACTCATGATCCTGGTGAAGCTGTTAAGGGCGCTGATGTGGTGTACACTGATGTCTGGACAAGTATGGGCCAGGAAAAAGAGGCGCAAGAGCGCAAAACAATCTTTAAAGATTTTCAGATTAATGCGGCATTGATGGCGAAGGCAAAGAAAAATGCACTAGTCATGCATTGTTTGCCTGCTCATAGGGGTGAGGAAATTACTGATGAGGTGATTGATGGTAAGCATTCTATTGTTTTTGATCAGGCAGAAAATAGGATGCATGTGCAAAAGGCTATCTTAATCAAATTATTGAAATAGGACGAAACAAGATTATAGAGGAGAATGTAATAATGAAGAAAGTAGTTCTTGCATATTCCGGCGGCCTTGATACTTCTTGTATTGTGAAATGGCTTAAAGAGCGGGGGAGCGAGGTTATTTGTTTTGTTGCCGATTTAGGGCAGGGGTTAGGGCAGGGAGAAAGTTTTGAAGCAATAGAAGAGCGGGCTCTGGCTGCAGGAGCCAGTAAGGTGTACGTGAAGGATCTGCAGGATGAATTTGTTAAAGATTTTGTGTTGCCGGCGCTGAAGGCCAATGCGGTCTATGAAGGTAAGTATGTTCTCGCTACAGCCTTGGGTAGACCCTTGATTGCCAAGTATCTGGTGCAGGTTGCGCATAAAGAAAAGGCAGATGCTGTTGGGCATGGTTGCACCGGCAAAGGAAATGATCAGGTGCGTTTTGAAGTCACCGTTGGCATCTTGGATCCCAAGCTAAAAATTATCGCACCGGTGCGAGAATGGGAATTTAAGTCGCGGGAAGAAGAAATTGAATACGCAAAGGCGCACAATATTCCGATTGATGTGACCAAGAAAAAGCCATACAGCATTGATCGCAATATTTGGGGTATTAGCATTGAGGCCGGGGTTTTGGAGGATTTGGCGCAGGAGCCGCCTGAAGATGCGTATTTGATTACTAAAAGCCCTAGCGGCAGCTCGACCTATCCGAAGTATGTTGAGATTCAATTTGAGCAAGGGGTTCCTAAAAGAATAGATGGAAAGAGCTATAAGCTTAAAGACCTTATTGAGTATTTGAATGAGGTTGGGGGTAATTTTGGTGTCGGGAGGGCGGATTTAGTCGAAAACCGATTAGTCGGTATCAAATCGCGAGAAATTTATGAAGCGCCTGCTGCGACTATCCTGCATGCCGCGCATAGAGAGCTTGAGGCAGTGGTGTTGGATAGAGAGCTTGCGCATTTTAAAGAGATGGTGTCTTTGAAATACGCGGAACTTGTCTATTATGGGCTTTGGTATTCACCGCTGAAGGCTGCTTTGGATAGTTTTGTAGAAACAACACAGCAGCATGTTACCGGCACAATTCGTTTAAAATTATTTAAGGGAAACTGTGTATGCGTCGGCCGGGCGTCTCCTTACTCGCTTTACAAAAAAGAGTTGAGCACGTATGGGAAGGAAGACACGTTTGACCAAAAGCTTGCTGATGGGTTTATAAAGATTTGGGGGATGCCCTATAAAAAATAGTATTCAGTATTGTGTAGTGAGTATTGAGTAGAATAATGGAGAGGCAACATGGCGAAGAAATTGTGGGGAACCAGATTCGGGAAAAAGACGCACGCTCTGACCGATGCCTTTACCTCAAGCATCGCTTTTGATAAGCGGCTGGCGCTTTACGATATTATCGGCAGCATTGCGCACGCTAACATGCTGGGTAAGCAGCGCATTATCCCGGTTTCCGAAGCTAAACTTTTAGTGCGGGGATTACGACAGCTCTTAAATGAGGTAAAACAAGGAAAATTTAAGTTTGACCTGCAAGCCGAGGATATCCATTCCAATATCCAAGAGGCCTTAGAGAAAAAAGTAGGCGCCGTTGCGCACAAGCTTCATACTGCGCGCTCGCGTAACGACCAGATCGCCTTAGATATAAGGATGTATAGTAAGGATGAAATTGATGCGTTGCATGAACTGCTGACGCAATTACAAAAGGCAATCTTAAAGTTAGCCCAGGCGAATATCCAGGTTATCATCCCGGGGTACACGCATTTACAAAAGGCGCAATGTGTATTGCTGGCGCATCATCTTTTGGCGTACATCGAAAGCTTAGAGCGGGATAAAGCGCGACTGCAGGACGCAAAACTTAGAACCGACGCTATGCCGTTAGGAAGTTGCGCGCTTTCCGGCACAGGGCTTGCTATTGACCGCAAGGCAGTGCAGAAAGAACTCAAATTTAAAACCCTCACCGCTAACAGTATTGATAGCGTTAGCGACCGGGATTTTATTATTGAACTGTTAGCGGGATTGTCTATTGCTGCGGTGCATCTATCGCGTATGGCCGAGGATCTGATTCTGTGGTCAACTAAAGAATTTCATTTTATCGACATTGATTTTTCATTTTGCACGGGTTCAAGCATTATGCCGCACAAAAAGAATCCTGATGTCTTAGAGTTGATCCGTGGATCAGTGGGCAAGATCCAGGGTGATCTTTCTAACATGCTGGTGTTGATGAAGGGCTTGCCGCTTTCTTATAATCGGGATATGCAGTTAGATAAGCCTCCGCTTTTTGACGCGATTGATACAACCAAGAATATCCTTGAGATATTTGTGGCCTTGTTTGAGAATATCGTGATAGAAAAGCAAGCGATCGCTGCGCGCGTTACCGATGAATCTTTGTTTTCGGTGGATATCGTCGAGTATCTGATTAAAAGGGGCGTTTCGTATCGGCAGGCGCACGATATTGTCGGCACCATGGTCAGGGATTGTCTAGATCAGGGCATTGCTATCAGTAGTTTAAGTAGCGCCGAGCTTAAAAAATATTCCCCTCACCTGAAACCCGATGTTAAGAAGATTTTAAACGCTTGGGCTTCGGTTAGCCTTAAGACATCGTTTGGAGGGACAAGTCCTAAGCTTGTGCAAAGACAACTTGGAGTATGGAGGGCAAGACTCAATGCATGAATTTAAGTTCGTCAATAATCGATTGTATTGCGAGGGCGTAAGCGTTGAAGATTTGGCGAAACGTTTCGGTACTCCTTTGTATGTCTATAGCTATCATACCCTCATCGATCATTTTATGAAACTCAAGCAGGCGTTTAGCGCCCTCGATGCTGTGATTTGTTATTCTGTAAAAGCAAATTCAAATCTTGCGCTGTTAAAGGCGCTTGTCGATAAGGGGGCAGGGCTGGATGTTGTTTCCGGCGGTGAACTATTTCGCGCCCTCAAAGTTGGATGTCCTCCCGAAAAAATTGTTTATGCCTCGGTTGGCAAAACCGACGCAGAGATAGAAGAGGCGATCAAGAGGAGAATTTTGTTCTTTAATGTTGAATCTTTGCCTGAATTAGAGAATTTAAATCGTATCGCTGGGCGCTTAGGAAAGGATGTGAGGGTTGCCTTGCGTATCAATCCTGACGTTGAGGCAAAAACCCATAAGTTTATTACTACGGGAAAGATTACCAACAAATTCGGCATTGATCTTGAGAACGCGTATAAAATCTTACTTATGCGCCATCGGTTCAACCGTTTAAGCATCTGCGGGTTGCATATGCATATCGGTTCGCAGATTACCGAAAGTGACCCGTTTGTGGCAGCAATCAAAAAACTCACTGATTTTATCGCTAAACTTCGCGCAAAAGGGATGATCCTGGAATATCTTAATATTGGCGGCGGATTGGGTATTATCTATAACCACGAGACGCCTCAAACTGCGCAGAAATACGCTGAAAAGATTATCCCCATGCTTAAGAAAACAGGGCTTAAGATATTATTGGAGCCGGGCCGCTTTATCGTCGGCA
>JAGOIJ010000122.1 GCA_017995695.1 Candidatus Omnitrophota bacterium
GTAATGAATGGGGGGGGGAGAGCATGGAGCAAGTTGTGCGCGAAGAGCGTCGCTTAAGTTTCTTTGAAAAGTATCTTACCGGCTGGGTTCTGCTTTGCATTGCGCTTGGGATAGTTCTTGGTAAGGTGTTCCCGCAAGTGGCTGTTGCGCTAGATCAGATTTCTATTTACCAGGTTTCGATTCCTATCGCGATTTGTTTGTTCTTTATGATGTACCCCATCATGGTCAAGATTGATTTTGCTGAAGTAATTAAAGCAGGCAAGACCCCTAAGCCCGTACTCCTTACGCTGGTAGTGAACTGGTGCATAAAGCCTTTTACTATGCTTGCTATAGCATGGTTGTTTCTGGGGCTGTTATTTAAAGGATGGCTTCCGGGAACAGAGATTGTGAAAGGTGGGGCGCAGGTTGAATTGTTTAGGTCTTATATCGCAGGATGTATTCTGCTTGGTATTGCTCCTTGCACCGCGATGGTTTTAATTTGGGGGCATCTTGCCAAGGGCAATGATGGACATACGCTTGTAATGGTAGCTATTAATTCGCTGACCATGTTATTTCTTTATGCGCCATTAGGCGGATGGCTTTTAGGCGTGAATAAGATGCCCATACCTTGGCAGACGATTGTATTATCCGTGGTGATTTATGTCGGCCTACCGTTATTGTTAGGATATTACTCAAGGAAATGGTTAATTGCTAAGAAGGGAATCAAGTGGTTTGAGGAGAAGTTCTTGCATTACTTAACGCCGGTTTCAATCGGCGCCTTATTGCTTACGCTTGTTTTATTGTTTTCGTTTAAAGGCGAGTTAATCATCAACCAGCCGCAGATCATCTTTTTAATAGCGATTCCGTTATTTATTCAAACATGTTTGATTTTCGCTATTTCATACGTTTTGGCTAAATGGTTAAAATTGCCGTATCGCGATGCAGCGCCTTCGGCTTTGGTCGGGGCAAGCAATCACTTTGAAGTAGCTATTGCGACATCGACCATTCTCTTCGGTTTATCTTCAGGGGCTTCATTGGCCACGGTTGTCGGCGTGTTGATTGAAGTTCCGGTAATGCTTATGTTGGTTAGGATTTGTTTGCGTACTCAACATTGGTTTAGGCAGGCAGGTGTTTTGCATGGATAAAGAAATGAAACCCGACATCACGTCAGTATTGTTCTTGGCGCAAATTATTTGTTATAGTGGCACATCCGATGTCTGATGCGCGTAAACGTAAGCCATGGTTTTTGTATATCGTGAGATGTTCTGATACCTCATTGTATACAGGTATTACCACTGATATTACCCGCCGGGTTAAAGAACATAATACGAAAAAAGGGGCATTTTACACCAAGAATAAGACTCCGGTTAAGTTGGTGTACCAGGAGGCTTTAATTGGCCGGCCGGCAGCTAGTAAACGTGAGGCTATGGTGAAGCGCTTAACCCGCAAGCAAAAGCTTATGTTGATTCGGCGCAGATTAATCTTGACGAATAAGGAGAAGATGATTACAATAGTTAAAAATCGCACATAGGTTACAGAGGCACATCTTCATGGTTATCAATTCAGCATTCTTTGTTAGGCAACTCTTAAAAAGTCAGGGTTGCCTATTTTTTTAACCTGTGATGCCTATATTTTAATCATATTAAGGAGGTTTTTATGTCAAGACGTAAAGATATTAAAAAAGTATTAATTATCGGTTCCGGGCCTATTATCATTGGCCAGGCTTGCGAATTTGATTATTCAGGTACCCAAGCTTGCAAAGCTTTGCGTGAGGAAGGCTATGAGGTTGTTTTAGTTAATTCTAATCCCGCAACAATCATGACTGACCCAGGCATGGCAGATCATACCTATATAGAGCCGCTTACTGTTGAGAGCTTGACTAAAATTATTAGCAAAGAAAAACCCGATGCGTTATTGCCGAATTTAGGAGGTCAGACTGGATTAAATTTGGCTTCCGCATTATATAAGGCAGGAGTATTGGATAAATATAAGGTAAAGATCATCGGAGTCAAGGCAGATGCAATTGAGCGCGGGGAAGATCGCGAAGCGTTTAAAGATACTATGAAGAAGCTCGGTATACCTGTGCCTCGTTCAGAGATTTGTCTTTCTGAAGATGAGGCATTAAAGGTTGCCCAGAAATTGGGCTTTCCGGTTGTGGTGCGGCCGGCATATACCTTAGGGGGGACCGGGGGCGGCATTGCTTATAACACGGAAGATTTGTTAATGTTGTCGCGGCGCGGCCTTAATGCCAGCCTTATCCACCAGGTATTGATTGAAGAAGCAGTTATTGGATGGGAGGAGTTAGAGCTTGAAGTAGTGCGTGATGAAAAAAATCAAAAGATCACCGTTTGTTTTATCGAAAATATCGATGCCATGGGCGTACATACAGGAGATAGTTTCTGCGTTGCCCCCATGCTTACGGTACCGGAGAAACTGCAAAAACGCATGCAGGAGTTTTCCTATAAAATTGTCGATGCGATTGGCGTTGTGGGAGGAACGAATATCCAATTTGCGCACAATCCAAAGGACGATCGTCTCGTGGCTATTGAAATTAACCCGCGAACGTCGCGATCTTCGGCCCTCGCGTCCAAGGCAACAGGTTTTCCCATAGCCCGCGTTTCCACAAAATTAGCCGCAGGGCTTACCCTTGATGAAATTCCCTATTGGAGAAAAGGAACACTTGAGCGCTATGAGCCATGGGGAGAGTATGTGGTAATTAAATTTGCCCGTTGGGCTTTTGAAAAATTCCGTCAGGCTAAAGATATCTTAGGTACACAGATGAAAGCGGTTGGCGAAGTGATGAGTATCGGCAAAACATTTAAAGAGACATTCCAGAAATCCATCCGCTCGCTTGAAATCGGAAGATACGGGTTAGGATTTGCAAAGGATTTTAATAGATTGACCTTGGCAGAGCTTAGGCTGCGGCTTGCATTTCCTTCTAGTGAGCGCATCTTTCTTATGTATGAAGCGTTGCGTAAAGGCATTGCGGTTGATGAGCTGCATACGATTACTCACATCGGCACTTGGTTTATTAAGGAAATGAAAGAAATAGTTGAATTAGAAGAAACGTTATTGCGAGATGGTTGGAAGAAGATAAGTGATGATACTTTTAGAAAGGCTAAAGAATGGGGATTTAGCGACCGGTATCTAGCCTTGCTTTTTAACGTTAAGGAAGATGAGGTGCGCGCCCGTAGAAGAAAGATTATGGGTGATGCCCGTTTTGAGCCTGTTCCGGTTAGCGGGGTGGAAAACGCAGCCTACTATTATTCAACCTATACTAAAGGTGAGGATTTAGTTCCTGTTTCTGATAAAAAGAAGATTCTGATCTTGGGTGGTGGCCCGAATCGTATTGGCCAGGGAATTGAATTTGATTATACGTGTGTACACGCGGCATTTGCCTTGCGCGATGAAGGTTATGAGTCAATCATGATTAATTGCAACCCTGAAACAGTGTCCACTGATTACGATACTTCAAACAAGCTTTATTTTGAGCCGTTAACCGTGGAAGATGTATTAACGATTTGGGAAAAGGAAAAGCCTGAAGGCGCGATTGTGCAATTCGGCGGCCAAACTCCTTTGAATATCGCTGCAGAACTTGAGCGCAATGGCGTTAGAATCCTAGGGACAAGCACGAGCAGTATTGCGTTTGCCGAGGATCGTGAACTTTTCAGGCAGAAGATGATTGAGTTGGGGATTCGTCAGACCGAAGGCAAGACTACGTTTTCTCTTGATGAGGCAATAGCGTGCGCAAGAGATATCGGCTATCCGGTTATGGTCAGGCCATCATTTGTGCTAGGCGGAAGAGGGATGGAGATTATTTACGATGAGGCGATGTTAATTAAATACGCAAAAGAAGCGATCCAGGTAAGCCCGGAATACCCTATGCTTATCGACCGTTTTCTGGAAAAAGCTGTTGAGTGTGAGGTTGATGCGCTTTCTGATGGAGAGAACGTTTTTATAGCTGCGGTCATGGAACACATTGAGCATGCGGGGATTCATTCCGGGGATTCTGCTTGCACCATTCCTTCGCGCACGTTAAAGCCTGAACACCTAAAAATTATTGATGAATGGACAAAGAAAATTGCCGTTGCTTTAAAAGTAGTTGGTTTGATTAATATCCAGTATGCAATTTGCGATGACAAAGTGTATATCCTTGAGGCAAATCCACGCGCTTCGCGAACCGTGCCGCTGGTTGCCAAAACTATCGGTATCCCCTTGCCGCGCATTGCTACTCAATTGATGCTTGGCAAGAAATTAAGCGATTTTCCTGAGCTCATCCAGCGCAGAATTCCTTATGTTTCTGTGAAAGAAGCAGTATTTCCTTTTAATATGTTTCCTGAGGTTGACCCTGTCTTGGGCCCGGAGATGCGCGCGACAGGAGAAGTTATGGGTATCGATGAGGATTTTGGATTAGCTTTTTTCAAAGCCCAAGAATCTGCAGGCACAAAGTTACCGACTGAAGGTACGGTGTTGATGACCATACGCGATACTGATAAGCCTGAATTGTTACCTATCGCATCTAAGTTATCGCAGCTTGGTTTTACTATTCTTGCCACAGAAAACACGCATCGATTTCTTGCGGAAAAGGGGATCAAGGCGCGCGTGGTTAAGAAATTACATGAAGGCAGGCCCAACATTTCCGATGCTATTAAGAATAAAGAAATTCAGCTAGTCATTAATACTCCCATTGGTCGCATGGGTATTCACGATGACAGCTATATTCGTATGCTGGCTATCCAGTATAAGATACCTTACGTAACGACCATGTCGGCTGCTCGGGCAACGGTTGATGGGATTGATGCGGTAAAAAGAAGAAAGAGCGAGCCAAAATCGCTTCAGGAATATCACGCCATGCTTAAGAATCGCCAGGCGCAAAAAATCGCGGCCGCGTAATATAGTTTTATGTGCGTGTCGAATTTTGGTTGCGGCTTAGGTTACGTATTGGTAAGCGATACGTAACCTAAGCATAATCTCTGCCGATATCATAATTTCTTTTCTATTCTGATTAACACAACCTATGCGTTGTGTTTTTTTCTTTACAATAGGTTTTACGTGCTATAATAAACATTCAGGAGGAATGCTTGGTGAGTGATGCAAGGG
>JAGOIJ010000123.1 GCA_017995695.1 Candidatus Omnitrophota bacterium
TTGTCAATGCGCAACCTTTGTAGCTGATAATACACCACCCTGGCAACGCGTAGATTGCCGAGAGGACCCTGCATTAATTGAAAGGAATGTGGCGTATGGTATTCCATGCGTTGCGCAATGTAATACGGTCGCATATACTTACGGATCACTAATATCGCGATATCGAGCTGGCGCACATTATCCCAGAAATCATTAGAGCTTACTTGTAAAATAACAAGATCTGGCTCAATCTGTTTTACATACCTTTGAAGGACAAGGTACTCCTGGGCGGTTCCATAGCCAATACCCGCATACACAAATATTTCCGCGTCCAAAACTTTCTTAAGATACGCGTAATACATCTTAGCCGGATCGAGGTTGCAGCCTTCAGTATAAGAATCTCCGACAAGAAGAATCTTTAACTTCTGCGTATCTACATCTCCCCTTATTTCTTTACCCTCCCACCCAAATTCGTGCCAAACAGGAGCTTCATCATACAGTAAGGGGATGCCGTGACGAACGAATTGATAGAGCCGCAACGATACTTCTAACACAAACACACAAACAAATAGTGTTCCAAAAAATAATCCGAGTTTCAGAAAAAAATTAGAATTTTTTCCCATGACGATAAGGACGGGTCTTATTGTAGGCGATCTTCTTCGCTAGCATCGCCTCAAGGTCAATATCGCGGGCTCCGCAATAATCAAAAATGCGAATGCAGCAATCAGCCAGCTCTTCGGCAACATTATCTTTGCTGCCATGGCTGCGCATAGCCTCAAGCGCTTCAGACAATTCCGAGTGCATAAGCGCGATTAACTCTCCGTCATTACGTTCTGTCTCCCACCAACCCTTTTCACGAGCAATGCCATGGCATTGCGCAATGAGTTTGCGTATAGTATAACTACTCTGCCCCATATCCACTCTCCTTAATCTGGCTGCTATCGGATTCCTGAAGCTTATCAAATAACTGCTTCGCAAATATCTCTTTAGTCGAAGTGCTGGGTGAGGAAACCGCTACTTCAGTCGTATTCACATCAACCGGTTTTAGAAATATACCCACGGGCGTGGTATCTTCCGAAGAAACATACGCAGCGATCATGCCCTTATTGGTATCTTGGGCATAAATATGCGCGCCCATGGCCTTAAGCGCATCCTCGACCTTGAGGTGCGAAAGTTTATAATCTAGCGGAAACTGCTGGGTAATGGCATTGACGCGGCCAGCTTCAATCTCTTTTGTTGAAACGCCGATAAAACCCTTACCCGCCTCTTTAAGCGATGCGCATCCCCAACAATGCGCAACAATAGCTACTCCCAAAACCAGCATGACAATATATCTCATCAGCAACCTCCCTTAGAATTTTTTCTACTATCAATGCCAAGAAAAAATTTTACTTCGAGCTGAGTATCAGCGAGAAGAAAATACTTTTTCTTATCACGATCATTCATTAATCAACTGTTTAATTTTATCGATATTCCTACGCGTCTCTTCCTCACCGCGCTTGGCAAACTCTTCAGCCCTGTGCAGCTCAAGCCAAAACAATCCTTGGGTATCAGGATGCAATACAACATCAGCTAAGCGCGTTTCGTGTTTGGCAACTTCAGACTGCAGGATCTCAAAGCTGCTAAATATATAGTCCAGAATGTTTGCCTTAAACTTATTTCTAACATAATTTTGCAGTTTAAGCCAGCGCAATTTACGAGATTCTTTTGAACCTTCGTTCATCACCTCTTTGATACGCTCGCACTGACGCAGCTTATCTTCCTGAGAAGGGGTTACGTTAACGGCAATGATCTTCTTAACGCCCATCGCTAAAAGCGGCTCCGTCGGAACAGGATGCATGACGCCGCCGTCAAACAATATCTCCTCTCTTAACTTAAACGGCATGAACACGCCGGGCATAGAACAGCTAGCCATAATAGCATCAACGAGGAATCCTTTATCAATAATCTTAGTTTCTTTATGCGTCACATCGCTGGCAATAATCTTTAAGGGCATACGCACATCGCGAAATGTCTTTGAACCTAAATGCCTCTTAAGAAAGTTATAAAGCTTCTTGCCTTTGATAAATCCTAAAGTCGGCAGCGTCAAGTCAAGGATATTCCAAATAAAATGCGGTCCTTTAAATTCACTGCAGATGCCGAGAATCTCCTTGCTCGTATTGCCTACTGCCCACAAAGCGCCAATCACTGCACCAATGCTTGAACCAGCGACAACATCAACGGGGATGCGCTCTTCTTCAAGAACCCTCAACACGCCAATATGGCAAAATCCATAGGCTGCCCCGGCGCCAAGCGCCAGCCCAACTTGGCAATTGCCTACCTGCCGAGCGATCCTTCTGATCGCCTGAGAATATTCAGCGGCCGGCTCAAGCAACACCAAATTATCCGGCTTACCAAAACCAATTCTCGGCAGAGTCGCATATACCTCCCGCTGCAGAAGAGCCATTTGACTCTCATGTCTCAATTTAGAAAATTTATACTCATTGATAATAACCCGGATCTTTGATTCCTGAAAAGCGAACTCCGTTTTTAAATGTTCGACGAGCTTATTCGTGCGCTCTAAGTCGACGGCCTGCGGGCTGGTAAGGATATGGATAAGTTCAGCCTGATTAAGCATCTCTAAAATCGAACGGTCCATGACCGAGGGAAGATCAAACACAATATAATGATAATCATTAACCAATAGGCTTAATATCTCAACGAGATTACGCACGCACAATGCTTGATTCTCTTCATATGAAAGACAAAGGCCATCGATGCCCAGGCCCGTCTTAAAAACATAATCGTTTTTTATGCGCGTGGCATCGAGAGGATCTGATAAATGAAGGATGCGATAATCGCTACTTTTGTTCGCATAGCGAGGAAAATGATGGGTGCGATCCTTGCGATTTATATCAAGCACGATGAGCGACTTATTGCTTTCACGGGCAAGGCTTAAACTAAGATTAAGGGCGTACACACTTTTTCCTGCCTGGGAATAAGAGCTGAACACCGCGATAATCGTGCTTTCAAAAATGGTTTTCTGATGAAGATCTTTGCGTTTGAGGCGTCGCGATAACGACTGACTAAGATCAATAGCTAAAGAAGGAATGTGGGTAAGGAGTGCGTTAAAATCATCTTTGGCGATAACCAACAGCAAGCAATCATTCACCGCTTCGGCGGTTACCGAATGACTCTCCCCGGTCAATAACGAAATAATTCCAAAATAAGTGCCTCGATGAAGATACTCAAGTATGGTTTTGCGACCTGCGGCGTCTTGCGTATAGATAACCACCCTGCCGATAACGACGCAATAAAAAGCATCAGCCGAGGCGCCTTCTTGATAAATAATGTGCCCTTTGCTACACTCCTGGAAACTGCTTTTTTGCTTGCATAACGCAAATTCATCGTCGGTGAGCTTTGAGAAAATAGGGATTTCACGCACGAATGCGTCTTGGTCAAACGGTTCGATCATTTAAAGTCTTTTTCTCTGGCAGACAACAGCGAACTGCCGCGCGCTCTCTCTAACGGTCCTAGCGAAGGTTTTATAATCAACATCGATAAGACCAAAGCGCGGCTTAAATCCTTTATCCCACTCAAAATTATCCAGAAGCGACCAATATACATAAGCCTTTACTCGAATGCCCTCTCTTAAGGCGCGGCTTATCGCTAACAGATGCTCCCGGATAAAATTCCACCGGCGAACATCATTATCAATACATATCCCATTTTCTAGTATAAGAATGGGCAGTTTATATTTCTTCATCTTGGAAAGCAAATGGTAAAGGCCTTCAGGGTACACGTCCCAGCCCATGGTGTTCTTCTCAAGCGTGCTATGTTCCAGACTGCAGGGCTTCACTAAAAAATCGCGCATCCCCCACCCTCGTATATCAACCAAGGCCCGCGTGTAGTAATTGATCCCGATAAAATCAAGCGACTTGCGAGCGTTTAAATTTTCGATGATGTCGAAATTGTATAATTGGGATCGTATGCGAGAAAACAAGACATTCTTAAAACTCCGGGAACAAGGAACAAAATCCTGCATATTGTGAGCGATGCTCACCAAAGGCGCAAGCATCCCCTCGTTTTTGTATATCTGATGAATAAGGGTGTATGCCTTGATGTGCGCTTGTAGTAAGTAATCAGTTACCACCTTGGTCTTGGAAAATGAGCGTTTTTGCGGAGGCCAGGCACCGATAAGATAAGCATGGTAGGTATACACAAGGGGTTCGTTGATGGTTACCCAATAACGAACATCGTGAGCAAATACTTCGACAACTTTCTTAACATAACGCAAATAATACTCAACAGAGCTCAGGTGTTCCCAACCGCCGATGCGCGCAAACCATAGCGGGTTCGTAAAATGATGTAGCGTTACAATAGGCTCCAGACCTCGCTTGCGTAAAGCCGCAATTACTTCTCGATAATGAGCGATAGCTTGTTCATCCCAGAAACCTTCCTGCGGCTCAATACGGCTCCATTCAAAGGAAAGACGGTGGCAATTATGATGTAACGATTGCGCCAGGTCAAAGTCCTCCTGGAACAACTGGTAGTGCCGGCACGCCTCACCCGACGTATCAGGCAAACCAACGCGCTTCTCCCACTCCCACCAATCACAATGGCTATTATTCCCTTCAACCTGGTAAGAAGAAGTGGCTGCGCCAAAAAGAAAATCAGAAGGAAAAATAAAGGATTCTTGCTCTGGCATAATTCTATTGATGACTCATTACAACCCAGCGTTGGAATTTACGTAATTTTTATATTATATCACGATTAATCAAAAATTATATTGGATATTGTACTTGTGCTCAGAGGATTAAAACCTTCGTGCGTTTTTAGACACTGGTCTTGAGCGCGGGTGGTTTGGGCTGATTTCAAGCGGCGAGCGTCCGAGGAACCCGAACCTGTGTCATTGCGAGGAGCAAAGCGACGAAGCGATCCTGAAGCAATCTATTTAGATTGCTTCGCTTCGCTCGCAATGACACGGTAGATACTTCGCTCGTTCCGTAAGTTATCCACATTATCCTACTCCTCGCCTTGGGTTCTTAAAGAACCAGGCTCGGAGTTATTTCGCAGACGCTTCAGCATACTCTATGGT
>JAGOIJ010000124.1 GCA_017995695.1 Candidatus Omnitrophota bacterium
TAATCAACAAGCGGATCGCGACCTTCAAATCCTGACATATCCACAAGATGAATTAATACCCTGGTGCGCTCGACGTGCCGCAAAAATTTATCTCCCAAGCCTTTTCCATGCCAAGCGCCTTCAATAAGACCAGGGATATCAGCTACAACAAACGCTCCTGACTCATCCCGCACCACGCCTAGGATAGGAGCCTTGGTGGTAAATGGATACGCCGCAATCTGCGGACGTGCGCTAGAAATAGCTGAAATGAGCGTTGACTTACCAGCGTTAGGGAAACCAACAACCCCAACATCAGCAATAACCTTTAAATCAAGAAGAATCTCTTTCTCTTCACCCGGTTCCCCCGGGGTAGCAACGGTGCGATGCTTATTACCTAAACCGCCCCTTCCGCCGCTAGCAATAAGCAGCTCTTCGCCATCTTCAAGTAAATCGCGCAATACACAATTTGTGCCAAGATCGGTCACCACGGTTCCCCGAGGCACCCGCAACACTATAGCAGGAGCATCCTTGCCTTTCTTAGTGTTGCCCGAACCATGACCGCCATGCTTTCCTTGAAAATGCCGATTATAGCGAAAATCAAGCAGGGTGTGCAAGTTACGGTCAGCCTTAATAATAATATCGGCGCCCGCACCTCCATTGCCTCCATCGGGTATACCATTACGGGTATATTTATCGCGGTAAAAGCTCTGGCACCCCTTGCCGCCGTCTCCAGCTTTTACATAAATTTTTGCCTGATCAATAAACATAGCTATGGCCGGCAAGACACCTACTAAGCACCGCCTTATCCAATATCGACTATTTTCAATCTAGTCAGCTGCTGACGATGGCCTTTTTTCCAGTGGGATGACTTCCTGCGGCGGTATTTATAAGAAATAACCTTCTCTCCCTTAACGCTTGCCACTACTTCAGCCTTGACCATGGCGCCCTTAATATACGGCTCTCCAATATCAATCTTCTTATCCTTGGAAAGCAAGAGCACCTTAGAGATAGAAAGCTCTTTTTTTTCACCAAGCGCCTGTTTTTCAACATCAATTATATCATCTTTTTTTACAAGATATTGCCTTGCGCCAACTTCAATTACTGCATACATTTTTATCTCTCCTTCGACTAATTATTGCGAAGACATTCAAGCCCCAATCTCATAAGAGGCTATTAGTAACGTCTTCTTAACATGGCTTTTATAACGAAACAGTATTCCACGCTAGGCGGGAACCTACCACCTACAAAAAAAACACCTTTCGCACCTTTACAGCGAAAACTATCCTGGGTAGCTTAAGGCTTATCGAAGCACTACGAAAACCTCAAGGTTGGCAGGGATCAAGGTGTTATAGAACTATAATTATAGCTTATAGTTAGGCAGGGGTCAAGGATAAATTCAAGCGGGAATGGAAACGCTTAAGCTATCTTTATATCTTCCACATGCAAGGCAGGATCGGAAACTAAATTTACCCGGGTTTTATAACGTTGTTCCAGCATCCGTACGCTCGTTTTATCTTTAAGAAGCTCATGAATTACCGCAGGATTAAGCGATAAAGAAACCTGCTTGCGGGCTTCCAACTTCAAGGATTTACGTAATTCTTTAAGCGCTGAAATCGACACCGTCACTGCTGAGCGGATCTTGCCTCTCCCCTGACAATAGGGGCAGGATTGGTACGAAAGGGTTTGCACGGTATTATGGATACGCTCACGGGTCATCTCGACAACGCCAAAACGTGAGATACCCAAGATATCATACTTGGCTCGGTCATCGCTTAACGCCCTTTTAAGGACACTCAGCACTTCCCGACGATGAAACTCCTTTTCCATATCAATAAAATCAATAACAATAATACCCCCCAGATCGCGCAAACGAAGCTGGTGCGCAACTTCTTGCGCAGCCTCACAGTTAACCTTGAAAGCAGTTTCCTCTTGATTGAACTTCTTTTTAAAACCACCACTATTCACATCAATAACCACCAGGCCTTCTGTCGGCTCGATAACCAAATAAGCCTTTGATTTCAAGAATACCTTACTTTCAAAGATGCGGTTGATCTGCTTCTCAACATCTTTCTCGCCAAACAAATCATCACCTTTATACATCTCAACCTTGCGACATAAATAGCTCAAAAATGTCTTCATGAAACGCATAATGCGGTAAAATTCAGGCTTAGCATCGACAATCAATTTCGTAACATCGTCGGTAAACGAATCCCTAATCACCCTAAAGGTTAAATCATACTCTTCATAGATTATTGCAGGTGCTTTTTGAGCTTGGATGACCTTTTCGATCCGCTTCCATAACTTAATGAGAAAATGCGCATCATGGCCAAGCTCCTGTTTTGACTTTCCTCGGGCAGCGGTACGCACAATAAAACCGACATCTTTAGGCAGATTAAGCTCGGCGAAAACTTGACGCAAACGCCTCCTTTCGTCATCTTCCTCGATTCTTCGGGAAATGCCGATTTGATTTTCTTGAGGCATAAGCACCAAATACCGACCAGCAAGGCCGATATTACATGAAAGCCGAGGCCCCTTAGTGCCAAATGATTCTTTGACCACTTGCACTAATATCTCTTGGCCTTTCTTTACCTCGCAGTGCGCCTTAGGTTTCGGATGGGTATCCGCCATCTCATATGCAGACTCAATCTCTGAAAGGTACAAGAACCCTTTTTTTGGCAAGCCTATATCAACAAAGGCGGCCCCCAATGACGGCAGCACTGCCTCGATCCTGCCTTTATAAATATTACCTACTATCGTTTTATCTTGCGGCCGCTCAATATAAAACTCTTCAAGACGACCCTCATTGACAATTGCCACCCGTTTTTCTTGCGATTCAATATTAATTAAAATCTCTCGTGCCATAGTTTTACCTTATCCACAGAAATAACAGGCCCCTACCGACTTAAGCTCGATGCCGTCGGGTAGTTGACACTGTAATCTGTCTTGAAACTCCTGTTCTGAAATATATTCCACCAAACTAAATTCCGCCTCCTCATGTTCGCTTTCCAAACCTAATTTCAGGGCCTTAGGAATGCTGATTTTTGGATGAGGGTTAAACCCTTCAGTAATCTTGACCGGAAGATCCGCACGCCGTAGCGCCCGCATAAACAAACGCATCAAATCAAGATGAGAAATAAACTTAAGTTGGCGCTTCTTGGCAAATATAAACTTGATTTTATACATATAAATACAAAAAAGGACACTCTTTTTATTGGGCTGACGCTACAATTTCAAGAAAAAGAATTGTCCTTAAAGAAGCTTACCTCTTGCCCTTTTTTTCCACCATGCGACCGCTACCCTTCATGACGATTTTTTCAGGTTCACGGTCTAGTGCATTTTGCAAGCGAGCGATTTCTTCCGGAGAAAAATCACCCTCTTTCACAATATGCGCGGTAAGAAATATCAACAGATCAATTTTGCCCTTGTCTACAACCTCCCTTTGAAAAAGTTTGCCAATCCAAGGGATCTGGCTGATAAAGGGGATACCGATTGTTTCTTTTGATTGTACATCTTTCAGCAATCCCCCCATGACAATAGTCTCTCCGTCCTTCATCATTACCTGCGTTTGGGCTTCGCGCACATCAATAATCGGATAGTCAACAGAGGTTTCTATGGCCGATGCCCCGCTTCCTGCAATGCTTGTTGCCGTAACATCAGAGGTCGAAGAAGTAATGGTCGGATGGATAATCATGTTAATATAACCGCCATCGCCAATTTGCGGCACGACATTTAAGCGGATGCCGATTTCTTGATAATAATCAAGGCTTTGCGTCTGCGTCGGCCCGGTGGTATCAGTGCCAGCAGTCACATACGAAGACAATATAGGCGTATGGTAACCGACGAGAATTGCTGCTTCCTGATTGTCAAGCGTTAAAATGCGCGGCGCAGAAAGGGTATTAGTATTCCCGTCTTCTTCAAGGGCATGCAAGATTACTTCAAACTTGTTCCCCGTTAATTTTTTAAAAATTAACTCAAGGCCTGCCGCATAAGGATAGGTTCCCGGTAACGCCGTAAGTCCTTCCAGCGGGCTGAACGCATCAGGCGTAAACTCAGACATTAAATTTCTCGTGGCAACGGCATTCCTGTTATTTTTGCCTAATTGAATATCGCCGGGGGGAGTAGCGTAACCGTTAGCCCCTGCAATTCCCGTACCCCAATCAACGCCTAAATCCCTTAGTTTATCAATTTTAACTTCTATAAGCCGCGCCTCAATAAGCACCTGCTTAGGCATAATATCGACTTGCGGAAGAATAACATTCCTGATCCTGTCTAAGGAAGTAGCGGTATCCGAGATAACAATTGTTTTTGATTTTATGGAAGGCTCAAACTCAGCTTTTCGCGAGATGATATCGCCTTTGGCGTTTCGTTCGATAGAGATAGGTTCGGGTTTCTGTTTTTTCTCCGCCTCCCTCTCAACTACGTTGCTTACCTTTTCTCCGCCAATCTTAAACGTGCCGAATTGCCAGCCTTTTTGGCCACGCGCATAGAGAACAGAAATCTTTCCTCGAGGAGACAATAAAGGAATTAAAATCTTTTGCGCATCTTGTGCATCTAAGAACTTAAGCGTAAAAACCTCTGTCTTTAATGGCTCTTCAGACTGGATTCTCTTGATATTCTCAACCTTGGTCACTAAAATAATATTTCCCTGTTGTTCATAAGCATAACCATACGTTCTTAACAATACCTCAAGCGCTGTCTGCCAAGGCACATCAATCAAGCGAATACTTACTGCCCCCGCAACATCAGGAGTAGTAACAATATTAACACCCGATTTATAGGATATAATCTTAAGAATATTTTGGATATCAGCGTCATTAAAATCAAGCGTGACATTTTCTGGGGCGGACAACTCCTCACCAGAAGAAACTGTTGCTTCACTAGCCGGATCATTGGCCTGCGCAGCGGCCTCTCTTGAAAGCTCTGGCGGCTGAATATTTTCCGGTGCGGACAATGCCGCGCTTGAAGTAATCACTGCCTCTTTAACAGATTCCTTCGCCTGCGTACCAACC
>JAGOIJ010000125.1 GCA_017995695.1 Candidatus Omnitrophota bacterium
GCTTCCCCTTTGGCAGCAGATAAAAGAACAAAGGGGGGTTGTTGCTTTTGATTTAGAGGTAACGGCACGATGCAATAATAATTGCCGCCATTGTTATATCAATATACCTGCTTGTAGCGCGCAAGCACGGGAGCTCAGCTTATCCCAGATAAAAAGTATCGTTGACCAGGCAACTGATCTGGGCGCCCTGTGGTGTCTTATCACCGGCGGCGAGCCTTTGCTGAGGGAGGATTTTCCCGATATCTATGTATACATGAAGAGAAAGGGGTTATTGATATCGGTATTCACCAATGCTACGCTCCTTACTCAAGAGCATATTGCTTTATTCAAAAGATATCCTCCCCGGGAGATTGAGGTTACCGTATATGGCATTTCTCAGGAAACGTATGAAAGCGTCACGCGCGTTCGCGGCTCGTTTAATGCTTTCATGAGCGGATTAGACCTTCTTGCGCGCAACAAGATTAAGGTGCGTTGTAAGGCAATGGCGTTACGTTCCAATGTGCATGAGTTACCGCAGATGGCTGCCTTTTGCCGTCTGAGAACCAAAGATTATTTTCGTTTCGATCCTTTTTTACATCTGCGGCTGGACGGTGACGAACAAAGAAATGCGGAGATAAAATCAGAACGACTGTCTCCGCAGGAAATAGTTATGATCGAGCAGGCAGATTCCGAGCGCTTCAATATTCTAGCGAAAAACTGCCATGCATTGATTAATCCGGATCTTGCCCATAGGCATTGTCGGCGTATTTTTCATTGTGGCGTAGGCAAGAGCAGTTTCAGCGTAAGTTGCGATGGTAAATTTCGCCTATGTTCCTCTTTATCGCATCCCGAGTGTGTCTATGATTTAGCGAAAGGAACTCTCATGGACGCTTGGAATAGCCTTAGGCCGCGCGTGCTTGCCATGGAATCGCACAATGAAAATTTCTTAGAAAAGTGTCACCAGTGCCCCATCGTAAATCTGTGTTACTGGTGTCCGGCAAAGGCGTATCTTGAAACCGGCAGTCTCGATGAACAGGTGGAATACTTTTGCAGCGTAGCGCACGCGAGGAAAAGCATGTTGCAGGGCGCATCTCGCAACGTTATTACTGATAAGCTATGGAATTCTTGAAAATTCTCCGGTATCTTATTCCTTTTTGGAAGCTTGAAGTTTCGATGATCGGATTAGCGGTGGCTAGAATTTTCTTAGAGGTGGCTAATCCTTATCTGGCCAAATTTATAATTGACAAAGCGTATGTGCAACGGGATTTGAAACTTTTTATTATTTTAGCGGTTCTATCCGTAACCGTATTCCTTTGCATCGAAATATGCGTTGCGTTACAAAAATATACAAGCCAACATATTAATCAACACATTAAATTTATGCTCACCGTACGGTTATTCAGAAAAATGCAAAGCCTTCCGTACGGTTTCTTTCAGAATACTGCCAGCGGTGAGAATATCTACAAAATTAATTATGACATCGAGCAAGTGGCGCGTGGCGTCGCCGATACCTTACCCCAGATTCTCACTCTCGTGTTTAAATCGCTCCTTATTTTTTTCATTATTTTTCATCTCAATTGGAAAATTGCATTGTTGTCTTTAACGCTTATTCCGTTGTTGGCGGTAGTTTCGTATTTTTTTACGAACAAACTAAAGAAATTTCATAGTCAGTGGGTTCAGGGTGCTCAGAATATGTTAGTGCGTTTACATGAGGTATTATCACACATCCAACTGATTAAATCTTTTGGCAAGCAAACCTGGGAAATTAAGGTTTTTTCTTCGGCTGCTATGCAAAACCTGAAGCTTGCTTTGCGGAATATGCGGCTGGAGGCTGTAATGTCATGCAGTATTAATGCCGTCAGCCGTTTCATCCCAGGCGTTGTGATGTTTTACGGAGGCTATGAACTTATCATGGGCAGAATGAGCTTGGGGAGTTTAGGCGCTATCGCTTTATACTTAAATCAATTATCCGGATTGCAGGGTTCGTGTGCTTATCTTTTCCCGCAGAAGACGTTTAGTTTCATTTCGCGCGAGAGGATAGATTCCATTCTTAACAGCAGATCCGAGGACGGTGAAAAAGAGCGTAATAATAAGATACTATTTGCAAGGGGGCGCATCGAATTCAAGGAAGTAGCGTTCGGATATGCCAGCGAAACTCCTTTGCGGGGAGGTTCCCCTTTGGGCAGGAAGAATGTTGTATTAGAGCAGTTAAGTTTTAGCATTAAAGAACGCTCTTTTGTGGCTTTAGTTGGTTCTTCCGGATGCGGGAAGACGACCATCGCAAACCTTGTGTTGCGTCTCTATGACCCCGCGCACGGTCAAATACTTATTGATGAGTGCCCTTTGCAGCATATTTCTTCGCAGTCGCTCTATCCTCAGGTGGGCATTGCGTTGCAAGAATCTTTTCTCTGGAACGATTCCGTGTCAAATAATATTCGGTACGGGAAAGAAGATGCGACTACGCGGGAAATAAGGGAATCAGCGATGGTAGCCTGCATTGATGAATTTATTACTGTTTTGCCTCAAGGGTATGAAACTGCCGTAGGAGAGAACGCCTGTAAAATTTCCGAAGGACAAAAACAGCGTATTGCTATTGCCCGTGCTATTATTAAGAAGCCAAAGATTCTCATTCTTGATGAGGCGCTTTCCTGTGTTGACGCGCAGCTTGAAGAAAAAATTATTGATAATATAAGAAATTTTCTTCCCGAAAGCACCATCATTTTAATCTCTCACCGGGTTTCAATTATGCAAAGGGTAGATAAGGTTTATTTCCTGGAAAGCCCTTCTCATATGGCAATCGGTACGCACGAGCAACTTATGGCAAGCAATGCGTTGTATCGAGCTTATTTGGCTCAATCTTCTTAAGCCAATGGCTTCAGTTAGGCATAAGGGTGTGTAAATATTTTCTTGCCAACAAAGAATCGTATGTTACAATGTAATTAATTACCTAGCAAGGAGTTAACGTGCTTCCTTCGTTTCAAACTAAAGAAGTTACTATAAAAGATTATCTTATAGTCTTTAAGAGAAGAGTATGGGTTATCTTAGCCTGCTTTTCAATCGTAACGTCCATTGCCACCATCAAGACATTCCAAAAGATTCCTCTCTATGAAGGTGCAGCGAAGATTTTAATCGAAAGACAATCCCCTGGTTATGTGCAGCGTGGCGTGTATGAGTCTACCTCTTTTATGGATAGGGATTATATCCAGAGCCAGATCAATATCTTTTATTCCCGGCCATTAGCTAGAGAGGTGATTAAGCGGCTTCGCGCTCAAGGGGATGTCACGTTTAGTGATGCAGAAGGAGCGGAGCGGGGATTTATCGGGGGGATTAATGTTTACTTAGTGCCCGGAACGCAGATTTTAAGTGTCGGGTATCGTAGCCGCGATCCTATTAAAGCTGCAAAATATGCCAATGAACTTACGCAGGGGTTTATCCAATTTGATATTGACCGGCGCTCAAGGGATACCAAGAGCGCGTCAGGCCAGATAAACATTCAGTTAGAGGAAGCGAGAAAGAAATTAGAGGCCGCAGAAAAAGCGTTATTTGATTTTTTGCAGGTTAATAAAATAGTTGCCGCCCCAGACTTGCAGCGCAAGGAAAACAATTTAAACAGGCTGCGAGAAGAAAAATTAAAGATTGAGGTTGAGATTGCCCAGCTTGCGCAGCGTTACAAGGCCAAGCATCCGAAGATGGTCACCTTAATGACCAGGCTCGACATGATTAATCAAACAACAGAGGAAGAAAATAAGGCGATGCTTGATCTCAATGATAAAGTATTGCAATACACCTTGCTTAAAAGGGACGTGGATACTAATAAGAATAAGTTTGATCAGCTGCAAAACGAAAGTTCGCGCGCAGGGGTAGTTAAAGAGATTGTTACTTCTAACGTGCGCATTGTTGATTTAGCGGAGGTGCCGGGTGCGCCTTTTACGCCGAACCGAAAGCGCGATGTTACAACCGGGGCTATGTTTGGTCTTGTGTTGGGATTTGGCCTTGCACTGCTGTTGGAGTATATCGATTCAACAGTTAAGACTGCCGATGATGTTGAGGCGTATGTGCGCTTGCCGTTTTTGGGCTATATTCCTTCCGCAAAGAATGACACCAAAAACACTAAAGAGGTTGATTTAATCTCTCATCATAGCCCGCGTTCGCGCATTGCAGAGGCATTCCGTTCTATCCGTACCTCGGTGATTTTTTCTACCCCTGAAGACCGTCCTCTCAAAACATTATTGATTACCAGTACTGCTCCTCAAGAAGGCAAGAGCACTATTTCCATTAACCTGGGAGTCGTGTTTGCTACTGCCAATGAAAAGACCGTTGTCATTGAAACGGATATGCGCCGGCCGCGTATCGGCAATACCTTTTCTTTGGATAAGTCTCGCGGTTTAAGCAGTTATTTAGCAGGAGCATCTGATCTCGATGGCGTCATCCATGAAACCGTTATCCCTAATCTTTTTATTATCCCCAGCGGGCCAAAGCCTCCTAACCCGGCGGAACTGTTGATTTCTACGAAAACGCGGCACTTGTTGGAAGAGCTTAAGTTGCGATTTGACCGCATTATTATTGACTCACCACCTATTATGACCGTTACTGATACTATGATTCTGGCGAATATCGTTGATGGCGTAGTCGCAGTCATTAAGGGTGGGTTCTTGAATATCGAGCATATCCTTAAGGCGCGGCAACGGCTGTACGAGGCAAAGTCCCGCATCATCGGCGTCATCTTAAATAATGTTAATGTGAAAAAGGAAGATTCGTACTATTATTATCACTATTATTACACTGAAGATAAAGAGAAGCCGGCTTAATAAAGAAATGTTTTCTCGGGTTTTGTTTCCCTTCCTGGCACCTTATTAATCAAAATAGACCATATAATGAAAATCCTTATTGTTGGTGCGGGGCCAATTGGTTGTTATATCGGGCAGCTGTTGAAAAGACAGGCTCCTCATATTGAGGTTAAGCTTATTGAGGAGCACGCTGAAATATGA